>JAUXNL010000566.1 GCA_030684415.1 Moraxellaceae bacterium
ATCGGTTGCCAAAGACAGCATCGAGGGCAGGTGTCACGTAGACGTCCTAATGACCACAAAGTGTGTTTATATAACCACGAACTGTGGTCTTTATGAAGGGGGTGTGGTGGAGGCGACGTCCCTCCGCTATTGAGTATGACGCGGCTTTGTCGCTCCCTCTTTTTATTTGCTGAGCCTCGTTGAGACGACCTGCTTGAACGCGTTGGAAATCCTGGTGTCCTCTTGGACGCGCTGCCAGTAGCGCTCCGCTAGATCCTGTCCCCGTGCCCAATAGGCCAATGTGTCAGTGCGTGGCCGTACTGTGGGGAAGGCGCGCTCAATGACCTCATTATTCACAGGAGCAAATGCCATCGGCAGCATGTCGTAGGCAGGGGCCAGGGTGAGCCGCCCGGCATCGTCCATGAAGAATGAGATATTGCCGAAGTGGCGATCTGTGTTGGCAATGAGCTGGGCAAACACGGTGCGCCGGAGGAGGGCATCATGGTCGGCCTTGTTGATTTGGCGGCCTGCGAGCAAGGCAGCCGCTGCTGCCTCCCAAGTCTGCTCTTTCAGACCCAGAAACTCGGCATTCACCGCTTCCAGCGACACCATGCCGCGCCGGCCCGCCACGCCAATGCGGTCAAAACGCTCGACCTCCAGAAAGGCACGGCCTCCGGCCATGATCAGCTCCGAGTGGGTCGCTAAGCCGTGATCTGCCTCTTCTTCAGTTAGAAGTTGCAGAGCCAGGTGCTCACACATAAGCAGATCAGCCCAGCGCTGCCCGGCTGCGGTGTCCATGGGCGGGGAGAATTTCACGAGTACTTCTTGGTAGTCGCTGTCTCCCTTCATGCGAAGGGCGGAGAACTTGGGTTGCTCACCTCCAGCAGAGGAGCCGTATCCCGAGCCCTGTAGGGTATTGGCGGCAAGGACAGGATAGGCGGTTGTGCGGTCAGGCAGGGCAATCGCCATTGGTTGGTGGCGAGCCTCACGCTCAAGCCAACCCTGAAAGGCAGCTTCACCAATGATGAGGTCGCCAGGACAGGAGGAGCCATACAGCGTTAGCCATTGCAGAATGTCGTCACTGCTCCAGTCCTGCCAACGACCGGGAAGAGAAAGCTCTGGATGCTGTTGCAGGAGCGCTCGCCCGAGAAAGCCTTGGGGGCGCATGTCCCAGACAAACCACGGTAGATCTTCAAAGGTCTTGCTGTTGCCCGCCTTCCATTGCACGAAAAACTGTTCCCCGGCCAAAGCGATCAACTCGCCGACGCATTCTGGGGTGCCGTCTGTGCCGATGCGCGTTATGGGAAAACGATGGCCCATGTCGCGGATGCCACGTACCAAGGCATACCGGGTACTGCGCGCCTGGCCAAGCACGGCTACCTGGCTGCCCAAGCGGCCCAACGCTCGTGACAGTGTGGGCTGGGAGACGTCCAAGTCCGTAGCCAGCTCCTTTGCAGTTCGAGGGGCTGTTTGGCGTCGGAGACTTTGCAGCAAGCGCTCATCAAGGTTGGGGCTTGTCATGGCATGCTCAAAGAATGAATAGATAGGGGAGTGCCTATTTGGCTGCAGCCTTCGTAGATTTTGGCCTTCATGCCAATATCTTTATCATTTTTGATTTAAAAAATGAATAGATATTGGCATTTTCATATGGATTGATATTTCATCTAGGGAGCGGCTGCTAAGGGGGCGTATCTGTACGTGCCGAAATCATTGATGGATAACCTTCTGCCGCCTTGATCGACTCCGGTACTGCGCTGCCCGTGCGCTTTGCCGCTACATGCGGTGTCACACCGAGTGCCTGCAGGTTTTTTATATGCCCGCTAGCGTCATAGCCCTTATCAGCGCCCAACGTGGCGCCGGACTTCAGTCGTCGTGCCGCCATTTTTTCAGCAGCATCTCGTTCAGCGTAACCGTTCGCCTGCATCGTCTCGACGTCCACCACCAGACCATTACGGTTCTCACTCAGGATGTGCGCGAGATGGCGTAGCTTGGACTCGGCAAACTACGCTTTCTTGTAGAGCTTCGCCTCCGGGTCTGTGGTGGAGACATGCGTTTCATTCGAGCGCGACTCATCCTTGAAGTCCACTTCAGGATTCCCGCTGCCCGTACCTGATGGCGGCTCTGCATCATCGTCGTTACGACGCACGAAACTCTTGTGCGAGGCCCATGCCTCAATCATCGAGCCATCCACGCTGAAGTGTTCGTCAGAGACCAGATCGGCCCACTCCGCCACACCCAGCACCTGATCAAAAAACTGCCGCAACAGGCGCTGCTCCAGAAGTCGGTCGCGATTGGCGCAAAACACCGTCAGCTCCCAAACAGGCTGATCAACGCCAAGGCTTACGAACCAGCGAAAGAGCAAGTTATAGCCCAGTTGCTCCATCAGTTGCCGCTCGCTGCGAATGGTGTACAAAAGCTGCAGCAAAAGGGCTCGCAACAAGCGCTCCGGTGGAATCGATGGCCGCCCCATGCGGGAGTAGCGACGCTGGAACTCGTCGCTCATCAAACGAAGAATGCCATTAACCACCATCTTCATCTTGCGTAGCGGATGGTGGGCAGGAATGCGGTCTTCGATGTCCACATAGCTGAACATCGCACCCTGGATAACGTCTTTGCCGCGCATGTGTTCTTCACATCAGGTGATGAGGCGTGAATTATCGCCGGATGCAGTGACTTTTTCACCAGCCTGTTAAGGGAGCAAATGCAAGGCATTCTCTGCCAAGCCGAGGGCATGCAAGCTGTAATCTACTGAAATAAATGGCAAATTTTCGGAAATGCCATGTGGCGGGTTTGACTGAAGTGCGTACAGGGTCTGGGCTGTTGAACTGCATCCCAAACTGACCCAGGGGGGGGGGGGGGGGGGGG
>JAUXNL010000574.1 GCA_030684415.1 Moraxellaceae bacterium
CCGAAAGCGCTCTGTGCCCCGCTGCAGCAAAGGTTAAGACTCAAGAGTCAAGCAACCGCCGAACTTTTTCCGCCAACTCACGATAGGTAAAGGGCTTGCTGATCAGGTTGACCTCAGGATCGAGACGCCCGTTGTGAACAATGGCGTTGCGAGTGTAACCAGTTGTGTAGAGCACCTTGATACCCGGACGCCTACGCATCGCCTCCTCTGCTACCTGGCGGCCACCGAGGCCCTCAGGCATGACCACATCGGTGAACAACAGTGCAATGTCATTGTTTGACTGAAGTAGATCGATAGCCGCGCGCCCGTTAGACGCTTCCAGCACCCTATAGCCGAGCTCGCGAAGAACACTGGCGCTATACATGCGCAGATCATCATGGTCCTCGACCAACATAATAGTTTCGGAGCCTCCATCTTGCAGCTTCGACGGGACCGCCTCTTCAAGGGGGAGAGCTCCGCCGATGAGGCGAGGTAAGTAAATCTTGATTGTAGTTCCAAGTCCAAGCTCGCTGTAGACGCGAATATGCCCTCCCGACTGGCGCACAAAGCCGTAGACTTGGCTCAGCCCTAAACCGGTGCCCTTGCCGACATCCTTAGTGGTGAAAAATGGTTCGAACACCGTTTCGAGCGTGGTCTGATCCATTCCCGTGCCATTATCAGAAACAGCAACCAAGACGTACTGTCCCACGGTGACAGGCTCCGGGATTTCCCGAACATATTCGTCGTCGAGAAAGGCGTTGCTGGTTTCTATGGTCAGGCGCCCCCCAGTAGGCATGGCGTCTCGAGCATTCACAGCTAGGTTCACAAGGGCATTTTCAAGTTCCCCAGCGTCGACGTTGGTAAGCCAGAGGCCTGCCCCCGAAACCGTTTCGAAATCGACCGTTTCGCCGAGGGTTCGCTGGAGTAAGTCAGCCAGCCCCGTGACCAGTCGGCCCACGTCAACGGGGCGCGGATCGAGAGGCTGTCGCCTTGCAAAGGCAAGCAGGCGAGAGGTCAGCGTGGCGGCTCGCTCCGCGCCGTGGGTCGCCATGGCCACAGCTCTTTCGATCCGGCTTATCGCCTCTGGCGTCGGGGTAACAATTAACTGCCGGCTGACCGTCTCCAAGCCTCCGATAATCACCGTCAGCAGATTGTTGAAGTCGTGCGCGACCCCACCTGTCAGCTGCCCGATCGCCTCCATTTTTTGCGCTTGGCGCAGAGCATCCTCAGCCTTCAGTCGGTTGGCGATCTCATCGTGCACACGCTGTTCCAGCGTCTCATTCATCAGGTAAAGTTCGTGGTTCAGGCGGGCGGCATCGGCCATCGCCTCCCGCAACGCGAGAGCATTTCTCGCAAGTTCCCTCCGAGCTTGATCCAGCGACGACGCGAGGGCTCGCGCGCGCCTGGCGCCTTCGCCCGCGGTGCGTGCGCTAGCGTTGGCGGCATCCTCGCGCGCTTCGGATCGCAGCATTGCGACGAGTAGGTCTGCTGTAGCGGCAAGCTCGGACGCCCGGATTTCAGGCTTTCCTCCGATAAGGATCAGGACCGACCCGTCTGCCAGAACGCACA
>JAUXNL010000575.1 GCA_030684415.1 Moraxellaceae bacterium
TCGAAAGCATTGGCCCTGAAACATGCCAACAACTGCGCAGAAATGCTTCGGCTTCACGGAGAGCAAGCTCAAGTAATTGTCGAGGACGGCTCGAGCGGGTCACGCCGGCCATAAGGCTCCGCCTGGGGCGTTTACCAATAGTCTCGCCGTCGAGAACGTGCAGGCGCTCACCTACGAGTTGGGCGAGAGCCGCACAGTGGCCAGGGCCAACCGAGCGAGAAGTTTGCGCCGACGGACCATCGGCTGCCAGTCATAGAGAAATATCTGGATTGGCCGCCAGTTGGCGACCCAACCGAGGATGATAAGGCCTTCATCGAAGAACCGACCCAGATAGCCAGTTCCAAAATGGTCTCCGAGGGCGCGGCCAACCAGCACGCAAATTGCAAGCACGGCGAGCCCAACCGCCAGGGAGCTGCGGCCGACCCGGGATAGATCCCGAAGCTCCCAGCCGACAACCTCGGCCCGATAGGCGAAGTAGTTCTGGACCGCCTCGCAGATGTGCGCCGCCTCCTCGCGATTAGCTTCGCACTGAGGAAGATGGATGATGATCTCAACCGGCGCGCTCGGCATCTCGCCAGCCCAGCCCACCACATATTCCTCGACCCGTTCATCAAGGTCACGTTCGCGATATGGCAAGGGATCTAGGCTGTGAAACAGTTGGCCGATCGCCCGGATTCGTAGCTCAATGGGTCGTGAACGCTGAGAGTTCTTAGCCACTGGCGTCACGTGAGTTGGACCGCGGCGCTTCACGGCGATCCCGCTGCGCCATGTGCCGACGGTCAAAGGGGGCGTGAGGAGTCGCGAGATACTGCGCCAAACCGCCCTCCGGAACCGGCTACGCCAAGTTCCGCAATCTACCCGCGCGACTCAAGCGCCACAACAGTTTGCGACCCTGAGCTACAGCGGTTTCCGGGCGCCCAGGTCACCCGCGAGGCGGGTGAGGGACGGCGCATTTCACTGCGTGGCCTGGGGCCGGGTTTCGCCCGGGTTCAGCTCAACGGCATGGAAGTTCTGGGCA
>JAUXNL010000581.1 GCA_030684415.1 Moraxellaceae bacterium
CGCCTCGCAAGCGGCCTTCATGGGAGCGCCAACGCCGGAGGTCGCTGAGATCCAGGCCGCGGTGCGCGAGGCCGACCATCTGGTGCTGATCTATCCCCTTTGGCTGGGGGCGCCGCCGGCGGTGCTCAAGGCCTTCCTGGAGCAGGTCTTCCGCTACGGGCTGGCCCTGGCTGCGCCGGGAGAGGCCAAGGGGATCAAGGGCCTGCTGGGCGGGCGGTCGGCCAGGGTGGTGGTGACCATGGGCATGCCGGGATTCATCTTCCGGCTGATCTTCTTCTCGCACGGCCTGAAGTGCATCAGCCGGGGGTTGCTCTGGGTGTCGGGTTACCGGCCCGTGCGGGAAATGGCCCTGGGGCCAGCGGGATCGCCGAACCCCTCGCGCCGGCTGCAATGGATCGCCCAGATGCGTCGCCTGGGGGCGAAGGCCGCCTGAGCCTCAGAGGGGCAACATCCGGTGGATGTGGCCGAGCAGAAGGTCGCCCAGGAGCGGTTTTTCAACGACCTGCGCCTGCAGACGGGCGGCGTCGGCGCGGACGCCAGGGGTCGGATTGCTGGTGATCAGGACGGCCGGCAACCTGACTCCGCGCTCACGGAGCGCCTGGAGGACGTCGAGACCGGACATGCCGGCCAGGCGGTAATCCAGCACCAAGCAAGCCCCATCCCGGGGGAGGTCCTGGATCATCAGCTCCTCGCCTGAGGCGCAGGATTTCACCCTGTATCCCTCGATCTCCAGGGAAAAGGTGAGGGCCCGACACAGGGCTGCGTCGTCGTCGAGCAGGACGACCGTCGGCGCAGGGCGGATCAAGGTCATGGTCTCAGGAAGCATGGGCTACTGGGTCGGGAAGCTGGAAGCCTAAGTCTACGAACCCGGATCACCCTGTCCTTGATCCAACGCAAAGTCCGGCGCTCGCCGCAAAGATCGGCAGGGCCTTTTCCGGGCCTATGGCTTGACCAGCAGCACCATCCGGATGAGCTCCGACAGCCCGCGCGCGCCGGTCTTCGACATGACGTTGGCGCGATAGACCTCGACCGTCCTGGGGCTGATGCCGAGCTCGTGGGCGATCACCTTGTTCAGCTTGCCCTCTACGACGCCATCGAGCACCTCGTGCTCGCGGGGCGAAAGACTCTCGAGGACCGTGCGGACACGCTCACGCTCTGGGTCTTCGCTGAGGGTTTCGGCGGGGCTCTGCGCCGCCCGGATGGCCGCCAGGAGACTATCCTCGTCAAAGGGCTTTTCGAGAAAGTCGACGACTCCGGACTTCATAGCCTCCACGGCCAGGGGCACGTCGCGATGACCGGTGATCATGATGACGGGGTAGGCGCAGCCACGGGCCTTCAGGCGCCGCACCAGTTCCAGACCCGATATCTCGGGCATGCGAATGTCGGTGACGATGACCCCGCCCGGCGCCTGGTCCAGGGCCTCGAGGAACTGTGCAGCCGAGTCGTAGGTGCGCGCCGTAAGACCGGCGGTGTCCAGCAGGAAGGCGAGGGAGTCGCGCATCGCCTCGTCGTCGTCGATCACATGAAC
>JAUXNL010000583.1 GCA_030684415.1 Moraxellaceae bacterium
ACTGGTAACGAGAAGGCGGCGATGGCTCATGACGTGTCGGCGGGTTGGCAGCGGAAAGGGCGACAATATACCGGAAAATGAGCAGCGGCCCGATGCCTTTGTCATGTCTGCGCTGTGGCTGACAGATGCCCAAGTCAGCCCGAAGCGGGCTACGATAGGCGCCCTCTCAATTCGCCGGAAATCTTCTCGTGACTGATATTGCTGCCGTGAAAGCGGTCCTGGGCCGGATACAGGAACCGTTGCTGGGGAAATCGCTGGCCGACCTGGGCTGGCTGCAAGACTTGAGCCTGACTGCCGCGGGTGTGCTGCGGGTGCATATTACCCCTGGCTATGCGGGGGCGGGCGCTGTGCTGGCGCCATTGATGCAGGCAGCAGTGGCAGGTCTGGGTGTCGGCGAGCTTCAACTCGATGAAAAGGCGGTCATTCCTCGTGCGGCGCCGCAAGGCGGGTTGCCGGCACTGGAGCGCGTCAAGAACGTGATTGCAGTAGCGTCGGGGAAAGGCGGTGTGGGTAAGTCCACCACGGCCGTCAATCTGGCGCTGGCACTGTCGGCCATGGGTGCCAAAGTCGGCGTGCTGGATGCCGATATTTACGGGCCAAGCCAGCCCATGATGCTGGGGCTGCCGGCGGGCACCAAGCCGGGTGTCAAGGATCAGGCCTGGTTCCTGCCGGTGCTGGCGCATGGCATCGAGGTGATGTCCATCGGGTTCCTGCTCGACTCTGACAGCACGCCCGTGGTCTGGCGCGGCCCCAAGGCAACCGGTGCGTTGCTGCAGTTACTGACGCAGACCCTGTGGGGCGATCTCGACTTTCTGGTGGTGGACATGCCGCCCGGCACCGGCGACATCGCCCTGACCCTGGCGCAAAAAGTGCCGGTGGCGGGCGCGGTGATCGTGTCCACGCCCCAGGACATTGCCTTGCTGGATGCCAAAAAGGGGATCGAGATGTTCCGCAAGGTCGGCATTCCGGTGCTGGGCGTGGTGGAAAACATGGCCCTGCATGTCTGCTCAGCCTGTGGTCATGCCGATGCGGTCTTTGGCGAGGGCGGCGGGGAGCGGATGGCTCGCGAGTACGAGACAGTGCTGCTGGGCCAGTTGCCGCTGGAGCGCCAGATCCGCGAGCAGGCGGATGGGGGGCGGCCGACGGTGGTGGCCGCGCCGGACAGCCCCGCCGCACAGCACTATTTTTCGATTGCACGACAGACGGGGGCCGCCGTGGCGCGGCTCGCCCGCACTGATCCAAAACGCATCAATATCGTTTTTGAATGATCCGGCGGGCTGCCGGGGCTTCCCGTGCTGCCCGCTGCCGGTATGATAGCCGCCACTTTTCCTGAAACCCCCGCCGACCGGGAGTCGCGCATGAGCATCAAGTCTGACAAATGGATACGCCGCATGGCAGAGCAGCACGGCATGATCGAGCCCTACGAGCCTGGGCAGGTACGCGAGTCTGGCGGCCAGAAGATCATTTCCTATGGGGTGTCCAGCTACGGCTACGACGTGCGCTGCTCGAACGAGTTCAAGGTGTTTACCAATGTCTATTCGGCAACGGTCGACCCCAAGGCATTTGATGAAAAAAGTTTTGTCGATATCCAGTCGGATGTCTGCATCATTCCGCCTAACTCCTTTGCGTTGGCGCGCACGGTGGAATATTTCCGCATTCCGCGCAGCGTGCTCACGATCTGCCTGGGCAAATCGACCTATGCCCGCTGCGGGATCATCGTCAACGTGACGCCACTGGAGCCTGAGTGGGAAGGGCATGTCACGCTGGAGTTTTCGAATACGACCAATTTGCCGGCCAAAATTTACGCCAATGAAGGCGTGGCGCAGATGCTGTTCTTCGAGAGCGATGAAGTATGCGAAGTGTCGTACAAGGACCGTGGTGGAAAATATCAGGGGCAGCGCGGAGTGACTTTGCCGCGTACCTGATGGGCTCCAGTTGAGTCCCTCCAATAAAAAAAACGGCCTGAATGGCCGTTTTTTATTGGAGGGACGCTCTGCGCATCCCCTGCTTTCATCGTCAGGGTGATTTTGCCGGTGTGCCGGGCGCTTCTGCAGGGCTGCGCGAGTAAGTGCTGATGTCGAGTACATACATCGCGCCATCATCGTTTTGCATGACGCGGGCAGGGATGTAGTCCAGATCGCGCGCCAGCCAGAAAACCGTCTCTCGCTCAGGGTCATCGTGAACTCGGCGAACCTTTACCGTTGCCAGTTTTCCGAGAGGGGTATCCAGTATTTCTTCGCCATCCAGAACGAATTTCTGTTCGTTCATGCGGCGCGCGTCCACCAGAAAATATGAACTGGCCGGTTTGCCGAGGTCGATGAGGTCGCGGCGCATCTGGATTTCCAGGCTCAGCGGGTCTATGGCGCCTGCGCGCAGCACATACTGGGTTTTCTTGTCGTTGCGCAAACCTTGTGCCTGACGTGTTTGCCAATTGAAGTTCACATGCTCGCGCTTGCTGATGAAAAGCACCTTGTGCTGCTGTTGATGATGCAGGGGGGTGACGGTCTTGCCATTGAAGCGGAAGTCACTGGTTTCATTGGCGGTGGCCATGGAGGTCGTGGCATTGAAGACATAACGCCAGGCATCGCCGGTTTTCTTTTCCAGTGTACGTGTGGCGGTGCCACTGAGTTTGTTGTCGAGATTGAAGCGGTAGGTGGCGGTATACGGCGCCAGTTCCCAAGCGCCGGCAAGCGGGCTTGCCAGAAAAAAAACGGAAAGCGTCAGCAGGCGTGAGAAAAGGCGGGGCATCATCGCGGCTCCGGTCGCGGCAACGCCGCGCTCAGTTCGGTAGGTCAGGCAGTCGCTGCGGCTTGTGCAAGGGCGCGTTATCGAAGAACGCACCACCGGCCTGCCACTGCAGACGACCCTCTGCCAGCCAGACTAGCACTTGTGGATAAAGTTGGTGCTCGCGGCTGTGTACGCGCTCGGTAAGCAAGGCTTCGGTATCGTTTTCATGAACCGGCACCACAGCTTGTGCAATCACGGGGCCACCATCCAATTCTGCGGTCACAAAATGCACCGAACAGCCATGTTCGCTATCGCCGGCCTCAAGCGCGCGGCGATGCGTGTGTAAGCCTTTGTATTTCGGCAGCAGCGACGGATGAATGTTGAGCAGCCGTCCTTGGTAATGCGTAACAAATGTTCTTGTGAGGATGCGCATGAAGCCTGCTAGCACAACGACATCGGGCGCCCAGTCATCAATCACTTGCATCATCGCGGCATCAAAGTACTCACGATCCGCAAAGTCCGTATGCGCGATGGTTGCCACCGGGATTTGCATCTGGCGTGCTCGCTCAAGGCCATAGGCGTCGGCGCGATTGGAGAGAACGCCACGGATTTCTGCTTTCAGCAGGCCGTTGGAAATGGCATCGATGATGGCTTGCAGATTGGAGCCCGATCCGGAAATCAGAACGACGATTTTCAGCATCGGGCGTGTGCTCAGCAAAAGTATCAGGCGAAGACGACAGTGGGTTCACTGTGTGTGGAAGGGATGATCTCGCCAATGCGCCAGGCGGTTTCACCGGCGCTGTTGAGGTGCGTGATGGCGGCATCAGCTTGGTCGGCCGGTACCACCACAATCATGCCCACACCGCAGTTGAAGGTGCGGTACATCTCGAAGCGCTCGACGCCACCTTGTTCCTGCAGCCATTGGAAGACAGGGGGCCAGGACCAGGAGGCTTCGTCGATGCGCGCATCGGTGCCTGCCGGCAGCACGCGCGGCAGGTTGCCGGGCAGGCCGCCGCCAGTGATATGTGCCAGTGCATGCACGGGAAGTGTCTTGATGAGCGAGAGCAGTGGCTTGATATAGATGCGTGTGGGGGCCATCAGTACGTCAGCCAGTGTTTTGCCATCGAGGGTGCTGCCAAGGTCGGCCTTGCTGACCTCGATGATCTTGCGCACCAGTGAATAGCCATTTGAATGCACACCGCTGGAGGCTATGCCGATCAGCACATCGCCGGCGCTGACTTTCGAGCCGTCAATGATGTCGCTTTTTTCCACTACGCCGACCGCAAAGCCGGCGAGATCGTAGTCTTCGCCTTCGTACATGCCGGGCATTTCAGCGGTTTCGCCCCCCACCAAGGCACAGCCGGCCTGAAGGCAGCCTTCGCCAATCCCGGTGACTACGGTGGCGGCGGTGTCCACATTGAGATGGCCGGTGGCGTAATAATCGAGGAAAAACAGGGGCTCGGCACCGCAGACTACGAGGTCATTCACGCACATGGCAACGAGGTCGATGCCGATGCTCTCATGCTTGTTGAGATCCAGCGCCAGCTTGAGCTTGGTGCCGACGCCGTCAGTGCCCGAGACCAGCACCGGTTGGCGGTAGCCGGCGGGAATCTCGCAGAGCGCGCCGAACCCGCCAAGCCCGCCCATGACCTCCGGGCGACGCGTCTTTTTGGCCACGCCCTTGATGCGGTCGACGAGGGCATCACCGGCATCAATATCGACACCGGCATCCTTGTAGCTGAGAGAGGGCTTGTTTTCGGACATGGCAGAGGGGCACGCGGGCTAAGGGAATGAAGGCCGCGCATTATACGGGAAGTGGAGCCAAATGCCTGCTGGCGAACGCGACAGATGGTCAGGATTTGCCAGCATGGGCGCGCTTTTCGTAGTGTAGGCAGCTTTCCAGAACGGTGGGGTCCGCATGTTTGTGCGTTTGCTGAGCGTTTTGTTTTTGCTGCCATTGCCGGTATTGGCGTCTGAGGTGGCGGACCGTGAGCGATTGGCCAGCGAGTTGCTGCAGTTGACGGGGACGGCGGCCGTGTTTGATGTGGCCGACGTGCGACGTGCGCTGGCTGATCCGGTACTGCACCTGGGACGGCCGCGCGAGCAACTGGTGGCGGCCGCCGGCTTGAAGATTTGGACGGCGCCACGCATCTGGCTTTTGCAGGCGGACGGTGAGCGCTGGCGTGGCGTGGGTACCGACCCCGACGTGCTGGCGGTGGTGCATGAGCGTGGTCTGGTGCTGACGATGCTGCCGCAGTTGCCTAGTGCGGAGGCGCTCTTGTCCGGTCTGCAGCCGGGAAGTGACAGCCCTGCGCTGCCGGGTTTGCTGGCAGCGCATCAGGCGGATGCACTGGTGTTGCTGCGTGGCACCAGTTGGGCCTTGTGGCAGCCGGGCATGACGGCACAGGGCCGTGAAGCGTCTGCTGCACAGGCGCTGGCGGCCGCCGCCGAGGCATTGGGCGTGCGCCAGCAGTGGCCGGAGGCTGCCGGTCGTGCGTTGGTACAGGTCGATGGGGTGGCCGACATTGCGACCGTGTTGGCCGTGCAGACGGCATTGCAGTCGTTGCCGGGTGCTCGTCAGGTACAACTGGTGCGCAGCAGAGGGCATAGTGTGTGGTTTGCGCTGAGTGCGCCGATGGGTGAGGCATTGCGTCGGGCGTTGGATGCTGATCCGAGGTTGCCAGTATTGCGCCCCGCTTCAGGACTTCCGGCCAGTTTCGTGGATGCACGGCACAGAGGCTCCTCTTTGCTTGCCAGACGCTGGAACGCAGAGACCACCAGCCCTGTACAATCCCTGCCCTGAGTTTCCTTGCCCGTCCGCTAGGTCCGTGTGATGGCGCGAGCATGCAGCCGTGCCCTTCTTCCTTTTTCGAGAGTTTGTCAGATGACGGTTACCGATATCCGCCCTTGGTTGGTTGTGTTGGCAGTCGTGGTGTTGGGCTGGCTGCTCTGGCTACTGTCTCCCATTCTCATGCCGTTTGCGGCCGGCGCGCTGCTGGCCTACCTCGGTAATCCGCTGGTGAGCCGGCTGATGCGCCGAGGGATGAAGCGTACCTGGGCTGTCGGTCTCGCTTTTTTCTCGTTGGTCACCAGCACGGTGTTGGCTCTCGTGTTGGTGTTGCCGCTGCTGTGGCAGCAAGTGGTTTATCTGGAGTCGCGCCTGCCGAGGCTCCTGCGCTGGTTCAACCGAGAGGGCATTCCCTGGATCGAGCAACACACGCGCATGCGGATTGATCGTCTGGACATGGAGCTGATCAGTCAGTGGCTGTCGAGTTACTGGGTGGAAGCGGGCTCGGCGGCTGGCAGCGTGCTTGCGCAAGTCGCACGATCTGGCATGGACTTCATGGCCTTGGCCGGCATGTTGGCGCTGGTGCCGGTCGTGACCTTTTATCTTCTGCTGGACTGGGATGCCTTGCTGGAGCGTATCCGCAATCTGGTTCCGCGCAATCTGGAGCCTCGTGTCACCCTGATGGCGCGCGAATGTGATGAGGTACTGGCGGCTTTCTTACGTGGACAGTTGTTGGTGATGTTGGCGCTGGGCGTCATTTACTGGCTGGGTTTGCAGTTGGTCGGGCTGAAGCTGGCGCTGATGATCGGCTTGCTGGCGGGGCTGGCCAGCATCATTCCGTATTTCGGCTTTGCGGTGGGGATTGTCGCCGCTACGGTGGCGGCGCTGGTGCAGTTTGGTCAGTTCCAGGCCGTATTGCTGGTGTGGGGGGTGTTTGCCGTCGGCCAGGCCATTGAGGGCTGGTTGCTGCAGCCCTACCTGATTGGCGACAAGATCGGCCTGCATCCGGTCGCCGTCATTTTTGCCATCATGGCCGGAGGGCAGCTTTTCGGCTTTTTCGGCATGTTGTTGGCGCTCCCGGCCGCCGCCGTGATCATGGTGCTGCTGCGGCATGCGCATCGGCAGTACCAGCAAAGCGGTTTTTATCAGCCTCAGCAGCCGGACGTGGAAGTGGATATCGAGCCTGATGCAACGCCTGATGCCCCACTGCCGGCAGAAAACGAGCATGTCGGTGGGTAAGCAGTTGCTGCTGAACGTCCGGCCGCGGCCGGATGCGCAACTGGCGGACTTCGCTGGCCCTGTTTATGCGCCGGTTCTGGCGGCTGTCCGGTCGTGGCTCGGGCTGCCGGGTAGTCTTCTTTATTTGTATGGCGAGCCGGGTTACGGACGCAGTCATCTCTTGGCGGCCCTGTGTGCCGAGGCAGAACAGCGAGGGTTGTCGGCGTTGGTGCTGTCATTGCCAGAGGTGCTGGAGGCCGGGCCTGAGCTGCTGGTGGGCTTGGAGCAGCAAGCCATACTGGCGCTGGATGATGTTGATGCGGTGGCCGGTCGGCGTGACTGGGAAGTGGGATTGTTTCACCTGTTCAACCGCGCCGCGGCCCAAGGAGGCTCGATGATCTTTTCCGCGGCCGCACCGCCGGGCCAATTGGGGCTGGTTCTGCCCGATCTGGTCTCGCGTCTGGGGCAGGCGGCGGTCTGGAGCATGCCCCGCCCGGATGATGCCAGTCGTGAGGCGCTTGTGTTGGCGGCCGCGCAGCGGCGCGGTTGGGTGCTGGACGCGGATGTTCTTCGCTACCTGTGCCAGCGCTTGCCGCGTGAGCCCGGGCGTTTGTTGGGTGGGCTGGAGGCGCTGGATCAGGCCTCGCTGGCGGCGGGCCGCCGGCTGACTGTGCCGTTTGTTCGCGCGTGTCTGGACGGGCTTGGCGAGCTGGGCGCAAAGGACAGTGGCTGAGCCGGCCTTTACCTTGCCCGGCGGCGCGTGAATATGCGACAGTACCGCCGCTTGATGGGCTGTAATAACAAAAAGCAACAGCCCGGCCTTCAAACCGGCGGTTAGCATGCCCCTTGGGCCGTGCAAGCCCCCACTAAGAACAAGAAAAGAGCATTCGGGAGTTACCCCCATGTCATGGCTATGGCCACGCAGAAGCCTTGTCGCCGCGCTTCTCGCCTTCAATTTCCCCCTTGCCTTTGCAGACACGGTGATCGTTAACACCGTGACTGATGACAATGCCAACAACACTCTTTGCTCGCTGCGTGAGGCCGTGGAGTACTTCAATCTCGACAAACACAAGATTGAGGATCCGGAGGGTGCGACCGAGACACTGGCGAAATACCAAGGCTGCAAGCGGGATGGCTCTGCCAGCGAGCAGCATGTCATCCGCTTGCCAAAAGAAGACACCCCCTACCTGATCACGGCCGCGGCTGGCGGCGACATCGTGGTCAAGCGCGGTATCACCATCAATGGTGGTGATGACAATGACACTGAGCGCACGAAAATCGTGGTGTCGGGGGGCGGGCATCGTGCTTTCAAGGTTGACGACCCCAATACACCATTTAATTCGAGCTGGCTGACGCCTCCTCCTCCGGCGGGCGCGCCCAGTCTTGCGGATGGCTCCGATAGTGGAGCGGCCGATCGGTATACCTCGGTTCTGGCCCCTGTGGTTGAGGGAAGCGGCGTACCTGCGGATCACATTGTTGAAGTTTATGTAAAGCCTGATGGTGGCGATGCCGTTTCAAAAGGCTGGATTCAGGCGAATGCCAGTGGGGAGTGGTTTCTGACGTTGGGTGCTCTGAGTGAGGGGTTGTACGAGGTTTACATCACGACCCGAGCACCCGATGGCCCGGAGGGGGTCGAG
>JAUXNL010000584.1 GCA_030684415.1 Moraxellaceae bacterium
AGGTATTTGAACATAAAGAGAGTGGGAAGCAATTTAGGCCACCCAGACATTATGGTTGTGATGATGAACCCCGGCTCGTCTTACCCACTAGATGGCGTTGACAACAATAACGCCCCAAGCGAAGCCCACCCCGATCCAACACAGGATCAGATCATGGCAGTAATGAATAACACAGGCTTTAATTTCGCTCGCGTTCTCAACTTATCCGATGCACGCCAGTCCAGCAGTAACGAGTTTTATAAATTCCTCAATTCAAGCATCGCCAATTCCGTTCCTCATTCAATATTCGATCAGTTAAGACAGGAAGAGCTTTTAACTCTATTTCGCCAAGGCGTGCCTGTCATTTATGGTTGGGGGGTCAATTCCAATCTTGAGGGTTTGGCAAAAAAGGCTATCAGCAGAATCTCTGAAAAAAATCCAATTGGGATAAGAAAAGATGGAATTGAGTGGGCCTACTATCATCCCCTGCCGAGAATCCACTCCAAGCAGATTGAGTGGGTCAATTTGGTCTCATCATTACTATCAAATGCATAACATGTCGCTCAAGTGGGACATGCCAAAAGCTGCGCTTTTGTCCTGCCCCTTAGCTTTACGTTAGGCTTTCACTAAAACAGGCCTCATTGCATGGGTAACGATGTCATCCTTCGGAAAGAGCGGTCAAGCCAGGGTGCAATTGGCATGTTCCTACTCTGGTCTGCTTGGCTCTATTCATTAGCGTTGTATCTCCTGCTCCCCTCCACTGGCGTGGAGGCACTTGTGGCGGTTGCTTTGCTAGTTTCCATGCTGCTAGCCATTCTTGGAATGCACGCTCGCAAACGACTAGCTTGGGTCTGTTTATTGGCGATGGTTGGCGCGCTCGTCGCCCTTGCGTCGTTTCACCAATTCAGCATCTGGCAAGGGCCAGGAATTCGCCCAAGAGAGGCGCGGCTAATGTACCAAGGCATTGCGTTGTGGTCGCTTGGCGCGCTGATGGTCTACTTAAGCCAACGGTTTCCAACCAGTGCACAAGGCTCGTCTTCCGACCGCTAGCCAGTGTCTGCGGCCTTCCGTCAAGTGAGGGTGTCTGGCACACTGCTCTCAAACATCAATGGGAGCTTCTATGCAGCACGGCTGTTCATCCAACCACGGCACGTTTGTCGTGTGCTCCACGCCCTCTACTCCGCGCCAAAGCCTAACGGTCAGGTCAACGCGGACGCAACCAAGGGCCATGCCTTCGGCATTCTCATGGCCCTTGGTTGTACCCTCCGCCCTGCCGGGCTCCGGCGCCGGTTACCTTGGTAGTTAGGCCTCTCCAAACAAATGCTCTGTAGCGTCATCCATATTGGTATGTCGCCCAACAAA
>JAUXNL010000586.1 GCA_030684415.1 Moraxellaceae bacterium
ACGAAACCTCGCCGGCCGTGGGCAAGGCCAAGTTCCCGCTGGTGGGCGACCCCACCCATGCACTGACCCGCGCTTTCGGCGTGCACATTGAAGAAGAAGGCCTGGCGCTGCGCGGCACCTTTGTCATCAACCCGGATGGCGTCATCAAGACCGCCGAAGTGCACAGCAACGAAATCGCCCGCGACGTGTCCGAAACCCTGCGCAAGCTGACTGCTGCCCAGTACACCGCCGCTAACCCTGGCCAGGTGTGCCCGGCCAAGTGGAAAGAAGTCGCCAAGACCATCGCTCCGTCGCTGGACCTGGTCGGCAAGATCTAAGCCCCAACCCCAGCCGTGTACCCCCTCTCCCCGCTTGCGGGGAGAGGGTCGGGGTGAGGGGTAGTACAGACGATACGCCAGTGCCTATCCGGCACGCCCCGGCCCGGGGCCACAAGCCCCGGGCTTTTTATCGCCCGAAAATGGCGAAAAAGACCGAAAAACGACCGAACGCAGAAGGAGAACATCATGCTCGACAACGAACTCAAGACTCAGCTCAAGGCCTACCTCGAACGCCTCGTCAATCCGATTGAGCTCGTCACGCACACAGACAGCAGCACCGCTTCGCAAGAGCTGCTGGCGTTGGTGCGCGAGATTGCCGAGCTCTCCGACCGCATTACCGTTCGCGATGGCAACACCGCCGATGCACGCCGGCCCTCCTTCACGGTCAACTGCGCCGCCACCGGCGTGACGGATCGTGTTGCTTTTGCCGGCCTGCCACTTGGCCACGAATTCACCTCGCTGGTGCTCGCCCTGCTGCAAGCCAGCGGCTATGCCCCCAAAGTCGACGCCGACGTGATCGAACAGATCAAGTCGTTGCCCGCGGGCCTGCATTTCGAAACCTATATTTCGCTGTCCTGCCACAACTGCCCGGATGTGGTACAGGCGCTGAACGTGATGGCCGTGCTCAATCCCGGCATCACCCACACCATGATCGACGGCGCCCTGTTCCAGGACGAAGTGAACGAAAAGCAGATCATGGCTGTGCCCAGCGTGCGCCTGAACGGCGCCGCATTTGGTGATGGCCGCATGACCATCGAAGAAATCCTCGCCAAGGTGGATACCGGCGCAGGCGCCCGCGATGCCGCCAAAATGAATGCACGCGACGCCTTCGACGTGCTGGTGGTGGGCGGTGGCCCCGCTGGCGCAGCCGCTGCGATTTATGCCGCGCGTAAAGGCATCCGCACCGGCGTTGCCGCCGAGCGCTTCGGCGGCCAGGTGCTCGACACCATGGCCATCGAGAATTTCATTTCCGTGCAGGAAACCGAAGGCCCGAAAATGGCTGCCGCGCTCGAAGCGCATGTCAAGCAATATGCTGTCGACATTCTCAACGGCCAGCGCGCCACCGGCCTGGTGCCGGCCGACAAAACGGCTGACGGCCTCGTGCATGTCACGTTTGAAAACGGCGCCACGCTCAAGAGTCGCAGTGTGGTGCTCTCCACCGGCGCACGCTGGCGCAATATGGGCGTGCCCGGCGAGCAGGAATACCGCTCACGCGGCGTGGCCTACTGCCCGCATTGCGACGGCCCCTTGTTCAAGGGCAAGAAAGTCGCCGTGATCGGTGGCGGCAACTCCGGCGTAGAGGCCGCGATTGATCTCGCGGGCGTGGTCGAGCACGTCACGCTCATCGAGTTCGACGCCAAGCTGCGCGCCGACGCCGTGTTGCAAGCCAAGCTGAACAGCCTGCCCAACGTAAAAGTGATCGTGTCGGCGCAAACCACCGAAGTCACCGGCGATGGCCAGAAGATGACCGGCCTCGTGTATAAAGACCGCGTGAGCGGCGACGTGCACACGCTCGAGCTGGCCGGCGTGTTCGTGCAGATCGGCCTCGTGCCCAATACCGACTGGCTGAAAGGCACGGTCGAGTTGTCGCCGCGTGGCGAAATCATCGTCAACGACCGCGCTGAAACCAATCTGCCCGGCGTGCTCGGCGCCGGCGACTGCACAACGGTGCCGTACAAGCAGATCATCATCGCCATGGGTGAAGGTGCGAAGGCCGCGCTCAGCGCCTTCGACCACCTCATTCGCACGCCGGCACCGGTCAGCGCCAAGGCTGACGCCGCGTGAGGGTGTGGTGAGCGCGTAATGCATCGAGGTCAGTGATGTGGAGGCGTTTTGTGCCGCACATTGGCAGACTCGGCGAGCGTGACAGCAGAAGGCCCCGCAAATGCGGGGCTTTCTGCTTTCTGGAGCTGTGGAGCCTTGTGCGGGATAGACACTTTTGGTGAGCCTGCGCTAGTGTTCAGGACTTGCTGTAGGCGAGGGTGTGTCCCCACATTTTTTGGGGCCAAATTGATCGGGGTTAGGCCACTATGAAGATGCCTAATCCGCCGCGCCTCCTTTGAGAGTCAAGGGGCTGGCGCAAGACCTCATATTTCTGTAATGGGCCTCGGTTTGAGGCCTATTGGACGTCAGGTAGTAACTCATGCCCCGTGTACGCATACCGGAAAACCTTGGAGAATGTGAAATCATAATCGCCAAAGCTGGAAACTATGCGGTGTGGAATAGAAAGTCAGGGAAAAATAAACTCCTTATTGCCTGCAAAAGTCGTGAGCAGGCAGATGAGGTTCTAAAAAAATTAAAAAATAGCGACCATGATGGTGAGCTGTGGCTTTAAGTATGCATCCCCTTGATTGTCCCTGATTAGTGGCCCAAGTCGTTCGCTTCGCTCATTCGGGGTGGGCTAAGGCCCGCCTGTTAACCAAGCGTCAGTAATCATAGGAAAGGTTATGGCAAAGGGTCCAAAGTTCACGCAGCACTTTATTCCACTCATTGAGTCACTTCGTGAAATGGGCGGCTCTGCATCTGCGTATGAGGCAACCGACTCTGTAATCGAGCGGGAAAAAATACCTGAAAAGGAACTCGAAAAAACCAACAAGAACGGTGGTTCCAACGTAAGAAATGCAATTGCCTGGGCGAGGCTCTACCTTGTCTACTCGGGACATATTGATTCTTCTGCGCGCGGTGTATGGCGCTTAACCGAAAAGGGGCTGCAAGAAGACCTGTCCAAATTAGAGCCTGTTGAGCTTTTCAAGTCCGTGCAGCGATCACGCAAAGAAGACGGTGGCAGCACTACGTCAAGCAAGTCGGCCACGCAGGCAGAAGTCGAGGTCGAAGAGAAGATTCTTGAGTCAGAAGAGACTCGGCTATTGCCAGTTCTGAAGTCGCTTAGTCCGGAAGGCTTTGAGCGGCTATGTCAGCGGTTGCTGCGAGAGAACGGATTTCAAAACGTGAAAGTTACCGGTCGATCCGGCGACGGCGGCATTGATGGAGAGGGAATTCTTGAAATAAACCCACTCTTGAGCTTCAAGGTCATCTTTCAGTGCAAGCGTTACCAAGGATCTGTTGGTTCCAGCATGATCCGAGACTTTCGTGGCGCTATGATCGGTCGAGCAGATAAAGGAATTTTTCTTACCACTGGCAACTTCACTATGGACGCAAAAAAGGAGGCAGTGAGAGATGGCACTAATCCAATCGAGTTAGTAGATGGAGAAAAGCTTGTGCGGATGTTCGAGCGTCTAGAATTGGGCCTGAAGCCGA
>JAUXNL010000593.1 GCA_030684415.1 Moraxellaceae bacterium
TCTGGGTACGTTTTCAGAAATCCCGTGGCCATGACGTGCACTACGTCTGCGCCGACGATGCGCACGGCACCGCCATCATGCTCAAAGCCGAGCAAAACGGTGTGAGCCCGGAAGCACAAATCGCCACCGTCAAAGCAGAGCACGAGCGCGACTTCGCTGGCTTCCATATCCGCTTTGACAATTACCATTCCACCCACGCCGACGAAAACCGCGAGCTTTCCGCGGATATTTACCTGAAGAACCGCGACGCCGGGCATATCGCCACCCGCCCCATCCGCCAGCTTTTCGACCCGGAAAAGCAGATGTTTCTCGCCGACCGTTTTATCAAAGGCGACTGCCCCAAATGTGGTGCCAAGGACCAGTACGGAGACTCCTGTGAAGTCTGCGGTGCCACTTATGCCCCCACCGAACTCAAAAATCCGTACTCCACGATTTCAGGTGCGGCGCCGGTGATGAAGGAGTCTGAACACTATTTCTTCAAGCTGCCGGACTTCGCCGACTTCCTGCAAGACCGGACAAAGTCCGGCCACCTGCAAAGCGAAATGGCCAACAAGCTGGATGAATGGTTCGAGGCCGGCCTCAACGACTGGGACATTTCGCGCGATGCGCCCTATTTCGGCTTTGAAATTCCGGACGCGCCCGGCAAGTATTTCTATGTCTGGGTGGACGCGCCCATCGGCTATATCGCCAGCTGGCGTAACTACTGCGAAAAGAACGGCCGCGACTGGAAAGAAGCGTGGACGGAAGGCAGCCCGGTCGAGCTCTATCACTTCATCGGCAAAGACATCGTTTATTTTCACGCCTTGTTCTGGCCGGCCATGCTCGAAGGGGCTGGCTACCGCAAGCCCTCGGCAGTGTTCGCGCATGGCTTTCTGACCGTGAACGGCCAGAAGATGTCGAAGTCGCGCGGCACGTTCATCAAAGCCGAGACCTATCTTGAGCAACTGAACCCGGAATACCTGCGCTACTACTTCGCCGCCAAGCTCTCAGGCAGCGTCGAGGATATCGACCTGAATCTCGAAGATTTCCAACTGCGTGTGAATTCGGATCTGGTCGGCAAGGTGGTGAACATCGCCAGTCGTTGCGCCGGCTTTATTGCCAAAAAATTCGACAACCAACTGACCGCACATTGTGGTGAAGAGGCATTGCTCGCAGAGTTCGTGGCAGCCGGCGACAGCATCGCCGCGCATTACGAAAACCGCGAGTTCAGCCGTGCCGTACGTGAAATCATGGCGCTGGCCGACCGCGCGAACCAGTACATCGATGAAAAGAAGCCATGGGCACTGGCCAAAGAAGCCGGCCGTGAGACCGAGGTGCATGCTGTCTGCTCGGTGGGCCTCAACCTGTTCCACCAGCTCATCATCTATCTTGCACCGATTCTCCCGAAAACCGCTGAAGCCAGCCGTGCCTTCCTCGCGCTCGATTCGCTCAGCTGGGAGTCGCGCCACCAACTGCTACTGAATCACACCATCAATGCCTTCACCCCGTTGATGACGCGCGTAGAAAAAGAAAAGGTAGACGCCATGGTCGATGCATCCAAAGAAAACCTGGCCGCCACGGCAGCACCCGCTTCGCCCGCACCGGCACTCGCCGAAGCCATTGCGCCGGAGATCAGCATTGATGATTTCATGAAGATTGACCTGCGCGTCGCCACCATCATCGACGCGCAACATGTGCAGGGTGCCGACAAGCTCTTGCAACTCACGCTCGACATTGGCGAAGGCAAGACACGGAATGTGTTTGCCGGCATCAAGAGCGCCTATCCTGAACCTGCCACTCTCGTTGGCCGGCAGACGGTCATGGTGGCGAACCTCGCACCACGAAAAATGAAATTCGGCATGAGCGAAGGCATGGTGCTGGCCGCTGGCCCTGGCGGCACCGACATTTTCATCTTGTCGCCCGATGAAGGTGCTTTGCCCGGCATGAAGGTGAAATAGTCATCACCACACTGCCGCCATGCGCTGAGACACAACAGCTCAAAACGGTTACCAGCACCGCCCATAAAAAAACCGCTATTGCGGTTTTTTTATGGGCCGGAATCAGCATTCCCCCGACGATAATGCAGCAAGCGTCCTTTGTAGTGCCCGCCCTGCTGCGGAAGCTCATGTAACCGTGTTTCTTCGCACCGATAGCCAGCCGCGCTCATATGCCGATTGAAGCTCGGCCTGTTGCCGCGATCAGGATCAACAATCAGCACTTCAGCTGTTGCACAGGCATGGCGCGCGATAAACCCGGAGAGCAGCGCTGGTTGGTTGCGATCGTAAAGAACATCGCTACCGACAATCAGATCAAAACGGCCCAGTGCGGCGTTCTCCACGGCCCAGTTACCACAGGTGTACGCCATGGGCAGCAAGCAATTGTTGATCAGATTGTGGCGCAGAAACTCCGCCGTCAGCGGATGACAGTCACTCGCCGTGATATTCCCCTGACGGCGATGCACCACCAAGCTGGCAAGCGCCAAGCCGCAGCCCACCTCCAACACCTGCTTGCCCGCAATATCGAAGGTCTGCATGTGTGCCGCGAGCATGCGTCCAGACGGCCAAATCAGACCGAAGAGTGGCCAGGCGGCGGACGAAATACCTGCCGCCTCTGCCTCTCCAGAAGGATCATGAAATTGCTGGCGATCCAGCAATCCACGGATATGCAAATCACCACCGGGCAGTGGCACGACTTCAGTTCGGGTCTGGTAACCGGCAGAAATGGAGAGCACGACAATTCCTGTGCCCGGGCGGGCCTGATGGCGGTTCGGTCCGGACCGAACC
>JAUXNL010000594.1 GCA_030684415.1 Moraxellaceae bacterium
GAAAAGCATTTTTCAGCAAGTGGCTAATGGCCGTTGTCGAGGCGGAAGAACTTGCGGATGTTGGCCAGCAACTGTGCCTTTTGCTGCGCAGGGCTTTGCGCTGACGTTCCTTGTTGCACGACAACCAGTTGCTGGTTGCGCTCCGTGAGCATGTGCGCAAATTCTTCCGCCAGTTCCGGTCGTGAATGAATGATGCGCTCGAACGCACTTTTCTCCAGCCGGTAGCACTCGGCGTCGGTTCGCGCTGTGACAGTGGCGCGGCGCGGCTCGCCCGTCATCAGCCCCATTTCGCCAAAGATATGCCCGCTCGGCAGGGTGGTCAGGTGGCGGCGATCTTGTCCGCTGGCCTCGTACCAGATGTCGGCTTCGCCGCTGATGAGAATGTAAAGCCAGTGCGCGATGTCGCCCTGCCGGGTAATGACATCGCCGCGCGCAAACGGCGCATAGGTCAGGCCGCTGGCCAGTTGGGCGAGTTCTTCGTCCGAGAGCGCCCGGAACATCTCGATTTTTTTCAGTGTGCGCTGGCGTAGGGCCAACTCGGCGTCACGCTTTTTGGCGTCGCGCTCGGACGATTCCGTGGTCAGGTTCACGGCCAGCACCGGCGAGCCGAGCGTGTAGCCCTGGCGTTGCAGTGCCGCATACACATGCACGCGCACGGCGGAGTCGGTGGGGTCGTCCACCAAGGGGTCGCGCAGCCAGTAGCGCACCGCGTAGTGTATTTGGCCCTCGCCGAATTCCATGGCCACACAACTGGGGGCCGGGTCGTTGCTCATGAGCGGGATGTGACAAAGGCCGAGCGCGCGCTCGACGGCGTCGATAACGCGCTGTGGAGGAATGGTATTGCTGACCCGGAAATGCACCCAGCGTCGCCACTGCGGCACACCATCACCGCCGACAATCGTGAACTTTCCTTTCATGAGCAGGCTGTTGGGCAGCACCACGATTTCGCCATTGCGGGTGCGTACGGCGGTGTGCCGCCAATGCACTTCAATCACGCGGCCGCTGACGTCATCCACTTTTATCCAGTCGCCAATGCTCACGGATTTATCGAGCTGTAGCGACAGCCCGCCCAGAATGTTGCCCAGCGTGTCTTGCATGGCAAACGCGATGATGGCGGTCAGAACGGCAGACGTGGTGACCAGGCTAGTGAGGTTGAGGCCGGCATAGCGCAGTTGCACCATGCCCCAACCGATGTAGCCGATGACAATCAGGATGTCTTCCAGAATGCGCGGTGGCTGCAAGCCAGCCGCCGGCATGGCGACACGGAACAGCACCAGACCACAGAGACGGATCAGCAGTACCCCGGCCAGCAAGACGGCAATGCTGTCGAGAATACTGGCGGTATTGGTCATGTCGGCCATGCTGGTCAGCAGGCCGGTCACGACCAGCAACGCGATCAGGGCAACAAAAAGCAGCGCACTGCGCAGCAGTTGTCGGCCTTCATCCAGCTTGTGCAGCAGGATCATGACCAGGATGGCGCTGGCCACCAGGACATTCAGGTATTCGGCGTGCCAGACCGCTTGCAGGTGCTGGCCGAGCTGGGCGATGGAGTCCGGCATGGCAATCGATGTTCCTTGGGTTTCTGCATTCTAGACAGACAGGCCTGTGCGCGTGCAAGCAAATGCCTGCTGTGCCCTGTGCCTCCGTTCATTGGTAATCGTCATGCAGAGGGGGTTGCTTGCAGGTACTTGATGACAGCGGCCAGAAAGCGCGCCGCTTCGCCGCCGGTAACGGCGCGGTGGTCCACGGTCAGTGACAACGGCAGTTTCAGCACGGTTTGCGTGGGCCGCCCGGGCGCTAGTGCGTCAAACACGCGGCCAGCACCGAGGATGGCCACCTGCGGCGGCATTACCAGCGGGGTGGCGAAGCGACCGGCGATGGCGCCGAAATTCGACAGCGTGAGTGTGGCGCCCTGCATGTCGGCTGGTGTCAGGGTCTGTGCTGCTGCGGCATTTTTCAGCGCGATGATCTGCGCTTGCAGAGCCTCTTCTGACAGCGTGCCGGCGTGGCGCAGCACCGGCTCATAAAGACCCTGTGCGGTGTCCACGGCCAAGCCGACATGAACATCGGCATGCAGCGTGCGTTGGCTGTGTTCGCCGTCAAACCAGGCATTGAGTGCGGGCTCGGCGGCAGAGGCGGCCACCAGTGCCTGTACCAGTCGGGATGTCAGTTGATGGGCGTTGGCGGGAGGCAGTGTGGCTTCATCGAAAATCGTCACCGGTACAACGGCGCGGGTGGTCGCTAATTGCCGTGCCATGCGCGCGCGCGTCGGCCCCAGTGCTTCGCCGACCGGCAGGGTTGTATCAACGGGGCTCTCGCTGCTGCCTCTGCTACTGCCACGCGATGAGGCATGACGCCGTTGTTGGAGTTGTTGTAGTCGGGCTTCGGTGTGACGGTGCCGGCCGATGAGGAAGTGTTCGTCGCGGGTGGTAGAGCTACCCGGTAGTTGGCCAACAACACTGCCGTTGTCAGCGATTGGTACGTCTGTGTCCGTGCTGGCCGTGTGCGGTGAGTCGGCAAACGCCAGCAGTGGCGTGCCGACGCCCACGGTCGCGCCGGCGGGCACTAGCAGTGCGGCAATGCGGCCGCTGCACGGTGCCGGTATGTCGACAACGGCCTTGGCGGTTTCAACCTCCAGCATCGGCTGGCCGGCCTGTACCGCGTCGCCGGCCTGCACATGCCAGCGCAAGAGGGTGGCGTCGGCCAGACCCTCTCCCAGGTCGGGTAGGGAGAACGTGTTCATGCAGCATCCTGTGTGGCGCGGGCGGCCGCGACGATATCGCGGACGCCGGGCAGATAAAACGGCTCTAGCCGCGCATAGGGCACGATGACGTCTGGCGCGGTGACACGGCGTACCGGCGCCAGCAGGTCTGCAAAGCATTCTTCGCCGAGGCGCGCGGCGATTTCTGCACCAAAGCCGCCGGTGCGGCAGGCCTCGTGCACGATCACGCAGCGTCCTGTATGCCGTACCGAGTCGGCAATCGTGTCCATGTCGAGCGGGCGTAGGCTGGCAATGTCGATGACCTCTGCATGGATGCCGGTACTGGCGAGGGTGTCGGCCGCTTGCAGGCAGTCCTGCACCATGGCGCCCCAGCTCACCAGTGTCACGTCGTCGCCACGCCGCCAGGTGAGGCACTGGCCGAGCGGAAGCGCCGCGCCATCGTCATGCACCTCTGCTTTCAGGCTGCGGTAAAGGCGCTCCGGCTCCAGCACGATCACCGGGTCAGGATCACGGATGGCGGCCAGCAGCAGGCCATACGCCGTTTGTGGTGATGACACGGCGACAACCTTGAGCCCGGGAATGTGCGCGAGCAAGGCCTCCACACTTTCGGAGTGATGCTCCGGAGCATGGATGCCCCCACCAAAAGGCGTGCGCAGCGTCAGCGGACAAGTGAGACGGCCGCGCGTGCGGTTACGCAGTCGGGCAGCATGTGAGACGAGGTGTTCAAGTGCCGCATAGATAAACCCCATGAACTGGATTTCCACCACCGGACGCAGGCCCTGGGCGGCCATGCCGACGGCGACGCCGGCAATCAGTGTTTCGGCCAGCGGGGTGTCGATCACACGCCGTGCCCCGAAGCGGTCGCGTAGGCCGGCGGTGGCGCGGAACACGCCGCCGTTGCGGCTGACGTCCTCGCCCAGCACGATGACGTTCTCGTCTTCCGCGAGGGCTCGCGCCAAGGCGAGGTCAATCGCTTCCACCACCGTGATGCTCATGGCGAGTCCTCGCTGTGTTGTGCAGGCGGGAGGCGGATGGTTGGCGTGGCCGCCGCCCGCTGGCGCTGCAAGAAATCATCACGCTGCCGACGCAGGTCGTCCGGCAAGTGGGCTTGCAGGAAATCGAACATGTCGGTCGGAGCAGGAGGGGCATCGTTCAGCCAGGCATCGGTGGCGGCCACAATTTCCGCCTCCTGCTCGGCATCCGTGGCGGCGGCCTTTCCGGCATCCCACAGGTGGTGAGTGATGAGCAACTGCTCCAGTCGGCGCAACGGCTCCCGTGCTTCGGCGGCCGTGCGCGCGGCGGCATCGGCATAGCGGCTCATGTCATCGGCCGTGGTGTGGTCGCAGAGCCGCCAGGTGACGGCCTCAATCAGCGTCGGTCCTTTGCCGGCGCGTGCACGCACCAGGGCCTCCGTGACAACGGCGTGCACAGCGAGGACATCGTTACCGTCCACGCGCACGCCGGGAATGCCGGCGGCCACAGCTTTTTGCGCCAGTGTGCGGCAGGCTGTCTGCGCATGCAGCGGCACCGAAATCGCCCACTGATTGTTGTTGATGACGATGACCAGAGGCAGGTGCCAGACCCCGGCCAGATTCAGTGCTTCGTAAAAGTCGCCGCGCGAGGTGGCGCCATCACCGCAGGTGGCCAGCACAGCACGCGCCTGCTGGCGCCACTTGATAGCACTGGCAATGCCGGCGGCATGCGGCAGTTGTGTGGCAATCGGAATGCAGTTGGGCAGATCTTCAGGCGCCCTCGCAAAAGCAGAGCCGCGCTCGTCTCCGCCCCAGAAGCGCAGGATGTCGAGCGGCGTGACACCACGTAGCAATTGTGCCGCCTGGTCGCGGTAATACGGCGCGAATACGTCACTGGCCTGCAGGGCGAGGCCGATGGCCGTGCTGATGGCTTCCTGCCCGTAACAGGAGGCATAGGTGCCCAGCCGTCCTGTGCGCTGCAAGTGAATGGCCGCGCGATCAAAGCGGCGGGTGAAACGGATATGGGCATGAGCGCGTTGCCACAGCGCCGGATCACGTTGCGCATCGGGAGTGTCTGCCGACAGTTGGCCTTGTGGGTCAAGCAGTCCGTGCAGGGGAAAGTCGGGGGCAATGTCGTGGATGAACGTCATGGCCGCAGCTCCGCAGGAGACTGCGTTCAGTGTAGACCACGGGAAAAGGTGCGGCCGAACGGGCCTGCGTGAAGACGCTCAGGCCCGCGGCGTGTGCGGGGAGTGCAGGGCTTCAGGCGACGCTGCGCGTGTCCAGCGTGCGCCTCAGATCGTCGAGAAAGGCGGTATTCACGCCCAACTCTTTCATCGTCCAGTAATGACCGCCGATGGCGCGATTCACCAGCATGGTATCGGCCGACGGTTGGAAGGCATCCCAGTACTTGAGCGATTTGCGCGCGCGCGCCACCACTTCTTCGTGCAGCTTCGAGTGGCCGAAATCAAACGGTTGCTCGGAAAACGCCTGCAATACGATGGCGGTCCAAGGCGCATAGAAGTCGCTGCCGATATAGGGCGCGTTTTCCGTATTGCGTACCCCCATTTCGACAAGTGCTTTTTCCAGTGCATGAAAATCATCGTCGAGAGCGGCACGCGTGGTTTTGCGGAAAGCTTCGGCAATTTCCGGCTTGATGCGTTTGATGCAGCCGTAGTCGTAAATCACGATGGCGCCATCCGGGCGGAAGGCGAAGTTACCGGGATGCGGATCGCAGTGCACGGCATTGAGTCCGTAAATCTGCGCGCCGATGGCGCCAAACAGACGGTGGCCCAGCTCGTTGATGGTGTCTTGCGAATACGCCGGTGCTTGCACGCGGCTGATATGGTCGCCCGGCTCATACGCCATGGTCAGCACGCGGCGGCTGGTGTACTCGTCGAATACGCGTGGCACGATGATTTTGGGGTCGTCGGCATGGAAGGCGGCGAACTCGCGCACATTGTTGGCTTCCTGCACATAGTCGAGTTCGTCGTGCAGGCTGCGGCGGATTTCGGCGAACACTTCGTCGAGCATGTCCTTGTCTACGCGCAGAACGCCAGCCAGGCGCAAGGCCAGACGCAAGTGCTTGAGATCGGACTCCACGCATTCGTCCACGCCGGGGTATTGCACTTTCACCACGACATCGTCGCCGGCCAGCGTGCGCGCACGATGAACCTGGCCGATGGAGGCG
>JAUXNL010000006.1 GCA_030684415.1 Moraxellaceae bacterium
TCGAAAACATTCCCTCGGTGGAATTGCTGCCCGCCAAAGAATTTCCGCTCGACAAAGGCGCCATCCGTCACTTCCGCGACGCCTGGGCCAATGCCTTCGACGGCGATCCGAAACGCTGCTCGGTCTATCAGGATGTGGTGAACGGGCTCGCCGCTGGCGGCATCGAGTATTATCTGCCACTGTTTTTTGAAGACACTGGCAGTCTGTTTGATTACCTGCCTGCTAATGCGCTGTTTTTTGTCGATGCCGCTGCTGGCGCTCAGGCCACGCATTTCTGGCAAGAAGTGCAGAACCGCTACGAATCCCGCCGCCACGACAAGACCCGGCCGCTGCTGCCGCCGGAGCGTCTCTTCCTGCGCGAAAACGAACTCTTCGGTGCGCTCGGCAAATTTCCGCGCGTCGACTGGCAGGCCGGCACGGTGGACGTCCGCGCCGGCGCCAGCAACCTGCCCTTCACACCGCCCCCCGCTTTACCGGTAGATGGCCGCAGCGACCTGCCGCTGGCCCAGCTCACTGCCTTCATGTCGGCGCGTGCCGGCGCCCGCCTGCTGTTTTGTGCAGAAAGTGCCGGCCGCCGCGAAAGCCTGCTCGAACTGCTCGGCCGTGGCGGCATTCGTCCCCGGCAACTGGATAGCTGGGCCGATTTCGTCAACGACACTGATCCGTCGCCTGCGATTGCCATTGCCCCGCTGGAGCAAGGACTCTGCCTTGACGATCCGGCACTGGTGCTGATTGCCGAATCACAGTTGTTCGGCAACCGCGTGATGCAGCGCCGTCGGCGCAAGGCCAGCAGTCAGGACGTGTCATCGGAAATGGTGATCCGCAACCTGAGCGAGTTGCAGCCTGGCGCGCCCGTGGTGCATATCGACCATGGCGTCGGCCGCTATCAGGGACTGGTGTCGCTGGAAGTAGATGGCGAAGCGCAGGAATTCCTGCTGCTCGAATATGCCGACAACGCCAAACTCTATGTGCCGGTGGCCAGCCTGCATCTCATTGCGCGCTATTCCGGCGCCGATGATGCCGCCGCACCGCTGCACCGGCTCGGCACCGAGCAATGGAGCAAAGCCCGACGCAAAGCCGCTGAACAGGTACGTGACACGGCGGCCGAGTTGCTCAACATCTATGCGCGCCGCGCGGCACGCCCCGGCCATGCCTTTGCGTTTCCGGAAGCCGATTACCAGTTGTTTGCCGGCGGCTTTCCCTTCGAGGAAACCGCCGATCAGGCCGCGGCCATCATCGCCACGATTGCCGACTTGCGCGCGCCACGCCCTATGGATCGTCTGGTGTGCGGCGATGTCGGCTTCGGCAAGACCGAAGTCGCCATGCGCGCCGCCTTCGTGGCCGTGCAAGACGGTCGTCAGGTCGCCGTGCTCGTGCCTACCACGCTACTGGCGCAGCAGCATTACGAAAATTTCCGTGACCGCTTTGCCGACTGGCCGGTAAAGATCGAAGTGCTGTCGCGCTTCCGCTCCACCAAGGAAATCAATGCCGCACTGACCGCCATGGCCGATGGCCGCATCGACATCATCATCGGCACACACAAACTGCTGCAGGACGATGTGAAGTTCAAGAATCTCGGCCTCATCATTGTCGATGAAGAACACCGCTTCGGTGTGCGCCACAAAGAAGCCTTGAAAAACCTGCGCGCCGAAGTCGACATGCTCACACTCACGGCAACGCCAATTCCGCGCACGCTGAACATGGCCTTCTCCGGCATGCGCGACCTGTCCATCATCGCCACCCCGCCCGCCAAGCGCCTGGCGGTAAAAACCTTTGTGCGCGAATCGAATGACGAGGTCATCAAAGAAGCCCTGCTGCGCGAACTGCTGCGTGGCGGCCAGGCGTATTACCTGCACAACGAAGTGGACAGCATCGAAAAGTGCGCGCAAGACATTGCCGCACTCGTGCCAGAAGCGCGCGTCGGCATTGCCCACGGCCAGATGCGCGAGCGCGAGCTGGAGCATGTGATGCAGCAGTTCTATCACAAGCAGTTCAATGTGCTGGTGTGCACCACCATCATCGAAACCGGCATCGACGTCCCTACCGCCAACACCATCATCATGGACCGCGCCGACAAGCTCGGGCTGGCACAGATGCATCAGTTGCGCGGCCGCGTCGGCCGCTCACACCACCAGGCCTATGCCTATCTGCTGACACCGCACCAGAAAGCCATGACCGGCGATGCAGAAAAGCGGCTGGAGGCGATTGCCCAGGCTGACGATCTGGGCGCGGGCTTCGCGCTGGCCAGCCATGATCTGGAAATCCGTGGCGCCGGCGAGCTTCTGGGTGAAGAGCAAAGCGGCAACATCAACACCGTCGGCTTCACGCTCTACATGGAAATGCTGGAACGCGCGGTGAAAGCCATCCGCGCCGGCAAGACACCGAATCTCGACCAGCCTCTGGAACTGGCCACCGAAGTCACTTTGCGCATCAGCGCACTGATTCCGGACGAGTACCTGCCCGACGTGCATAACCGCCTGATGCTCTACAAACGCATCAGCAACGCGAAAACGCCAGATGATCTGAACGAGCTGCAAGTGGAAATGATTGACCGCTTCGGCCTGCTGCCCGACCCGACCAAGAACCTGTTCGCGGTCACGGCGCTGAAGCTGGAAGCCGAACGCCTTGGCATCCGCAAGATTGACGCCGGCCCGGCCGGTGGCCGTCTGGAGTTTTCATCAGAAACGAAAATCGAGCCGCTGCGGCTGGTGAAGCTGATCCAGAGCCAGCCGCGCCGCTACAAGCTGGAAGGTGCTGACCGTCTGCGCTTCATGCTGCCATCCGACGATGCCGTACAACGACTGGAAGTCGTACACACCGTGCTGGCAGCACTACAAGCCTAGGAGCTTGCTGAAAAATGCGGCTCAGCCAGCGGCTTCCCGGCCAAGGGTGGCCGGGCCGCGAATCCATCACGCTGCCGTGATGGATTCAGCGTGGAGCGATTCCGCACAGGTGCCAGAATCGCGGGCGGCTACGGGCAGTGCTGCACAATTCTGCTACTGATTCGAGGCGGCTGCCTCGGTTTGACTCTGCGCATCTGGCGGCCATCCCTTTCGGGCTGAACCGCGGGCTGCAGCCGCATCGCAGCACCGCAACATGGCGAAACATGACACGGCTGAATGACGGAATCGCGCGCGCGCATCCAGCCATGCGCAACCCGACTAGACACCCCTTACCACCCCCAGACCAACCCCTGACCAACCCCTGACCAACCCCAAAAAACAGGACACCCACGATGCGGCACAAGACCCTTTTGCTCACCCTGGCCTCTGCCTCTTTACTGCCCCACACCACATTGGCGATCGAACCCAAAGAAATCCGGAGCACATTGGAAAACCAGCAAGCCGTTGCCGTCACCATTTACAACAACGACATGGCGCTGGTGAAAGACCAACGCAAGCTCAAGCTCGCCAGCGGCAGCAACATCCTCGCCTTGCGCGACGTGAGCGCACAGATTCGCCCGGAAACCGCCCTGCTGCGTAGCCTCAGCAATCCCGGCAGCCTGCGCGTAGACGAGCAGAATTTCGATTTCGACCTGCTGACACCCGCCAAGCTGCTGGAAAAATATGTCGGCAAGACCGTCAGCATCCTCCGCACACACCCCACCACCGGCGTGGACAGCACCGAGCAGGCCACCGTCTTGGCGGCCAGCGAAGGTGTCGTGCTCAAGATCGGCAACCGCATCGAAACCGGGCTGCCCGGCCGTATCGTGTTTGATGATGTGCCCGGCACTCTGCGCGACCGCCCGACCCTGGTCACGCGCCTCAACAATAGCGGCGGCGGCGAGCAAACCGTGGAGCTCAGCTACCTGACTAGCGGGCTGGGCTGGAAGGCCGATTATGTGGCCGAGCTCAACGCGAATGACAACGCGCTCGATCTGTCCGGCTGGGTCACGCTGACCAATACCAGCGGTGCCAGCTACCAGAACGCCAAGCTGCAACTGGTGGCAGGCGACGTGAACGTCGTGCAGGAAAAAATGCACCCCGTCGGCATGCTGGAAGACGGGCGCATGATGCGCATGGCCAGCGCACCGGCCCCCATGGCCGAAGAAGGCCTGCTGGAATATCACCTCTACAGCCTGGCCCGCCCCACCACGATTGCCGAAAACCAGACCAAGCAGGTTGCCCTGTTGTCTGCCAACGGCATTCCCGCGCGCAAAGAATTGCTGTTGCGCGGCGCCGACTATTACTACCAGAGCAACCATGGCGATCTTGGCCAGAAAATGAAGGTCGGTGTGTTTGTCGAATTCGATAACAAGGAAGCCGCCGGCATGGGCATGCCGCTGCCCAAGGGCGTGATCCGCGTGTACAAGAAAGACAGCCAGGGCAATGCGCAGTTCGTGGGCGAAGACCGCATCGACCACACACCGAAAAACGAAACCGTGCGCCTGAAACTGGGGGAAGCGTTTGATGTGACCGCCGACAAGAAGCAGACCGACTTCAAGGTCCTGACCAGCAACCAGAAGGGCAATGGTGCTTATGAAAGCGCTTATGAAGTCGTGCTGAAAAATGCCAAGAAAGAGCGCGTAACGGTAACGGTGCAGGAACCGATTCCCGCCGACTGGAAAATGCTGAGTGAAAGCCACCCCAGCCGCAAGGTCGCCAGCAATACCGCCGAATGGAAAATCGAGGTGCCGGCCGAAGGCAACGTCACACTGCGCTATCGTGTGCAGGTGAAGTACTGATAGCCCACTGAAAAACTCCGATCATGCCTCGGTAAAACTCTCCTGGTCGCTTCGACAAACTCAGGAGAGTCTTACAGAAGCGATCAGTGCGAGCGGGCTATTCAAAAAGCCTCTGAATAACCCGGCACCGCTCCTCCCGAGCTTGTCGTCGAGCTCATCACGAGCCTGGCTGCTCAATACCTGAGCAAGACGCCTGAGCAAGATGCCAAGAACATCTCCGCCACTTCTGCCGGCGGAGATGAGACGCGACTCGCCACTTGCCGCAGCCTCAGCCGAGGCGACGCACCTTGAATACGCGGCCTTTGATTTTCGACAAGCCCTTGAGCGCGCGCGCCGCCATGCTGCGCTCGACGGCCACAAACGCCTGCAAATCAAAAATGTCGATCTTGCCGACATCCGCCCCCGCCATGCCGGCCTCGCCGGTGAGTGCGCCCAGAATGTCGCCGGGTCGGAGCTTGTCTTTGCGGCCACCGGCAATGTTCAGCGTCACCATGCGCGGTGCTGGCACGCTTCCATCGGCTTGCGCGGGCAATTCCGCCCACTCGGCCTTCTGCTTCTGGTACTCCTCGATCGCGTTCACGCGATGCGCCTCCGACGGCGCACACAGGCTGAGCGCCAGACCCGCCTGACCGGCTCGGCCCGTACGGCCGATACGGTGGATGTGTACTTCCGGGTCAAACGCCATTTCTACATTGATCACGGCAGCCAGGTCTTTGATGTCGAGACCGCGTGCAGCCACATCGGTGGCCACCAGCAGCGGGCAACTGCCATTGGCAAACTGCACGAGCACAAGATCACGGTCGCGCTGCTCCAGATCGCCGTGCAGCGCCGCAATGAAAAAGCCCTGCGCCGACAATGCCTCGGCCACGTCGGCACAACGCTGCTTGGTATTGCAGAACAGTACCGCTGACGCCGGCTTGTAATGCCGCATCAAACGCGCGGTGGCCGCCACGCGGTCACGGTTGTCGATTTCGAAAAAGAGTTGGCGAATCTGTGAAGGCGCGGTTTCCTGCTCGACGGTCACTTCCACCGGGTTGCGCTGGAAACGACCACTCAGGCCACGGATTTCTTCGGAGTAAGTTGCCGAGAACAGCACGGTCTGGCGCTTTTCCGGCAAGCGGCCAACGATGTCGCGGATGCTGTCCATGAAGCCCATGTCGAGCATGCGGTCGGCTTCATCGAGCACCAGCGTGCGCAGGCGCGTGGTGGCGAGCGAACCTTTGTCGAGATGCTTTTGCACGCGGCCGGGTGTGCCCACAATCACATGCGCGCCGTGCTCCAGCGAATCGAGTTGCGGTCCCATGGCCACGCCTCCACAGAGGCTGAGAATCTTGATGTTGCCGGCAAAGCGCGCAAGGCGGCGCAGCTCTTTCATCACCTGGTCGGCGAGCTCACGCGTCGGGCACAGCACCAGCGCCTGTACATTGAAATCACGTACATCCAATGCAGTGAGCAGACCGATGCCGAAGGCGGCCGTCTTGCCGCTGCCGGTTTGCGACTGCGCAATCACATCGCGGCCAGCCAGCAGTGAGGGCAGGCTCAGTGCCTGGATGGGCGTCATGTCGTGAAAGCCGAGTTCGGTCAGGGTCGCCAGCAGCGCCGGCGGCAAGGGCAAGGTGGCAAACGCCGTGGCGGTAGGAGGAGTCGTGGTCACGGCAAGGAACCTGTGCAGGAGTGGATCAGGAAGCGCGGGCGGCGATGCTACCACCAGCAAGGCCCGCCGCCTGCATGCAACCGACGTGACGCCATCCCGCGCGCGGGTTCAGTTAGCCGCTGGCTGAAAAAGCCCGGGATGGCGCTTTTCAGCAAGCTGTCAGGCGTTGAATCACTCCGCTTGCGCCTCTGGAGGCATGGAACAACCTCGTTCACCCGGCGCCTTCCGCAAAGCATGCTCTCTCAAATCAAGCGTTTCGACAGGACTCTGCTGGAACCTTCAACACGCTGAGAATCTTGCCGAAGGAAATCGCGGCGGCAGTTTCGAGTTATTCAACGGCTTGTTCGCGGGCGCCTGTTGCCTGCACAGAAGGACAGGACACAAGGCGAATCCAGGCCACGGCACGGACAGGAGCAAACGGCCACAGCAGAGCGCCTCAGTCTTCGTCTTGCGCCTCGGCCGCGAGGCGGCGGCGTTCGGCCTCTTCGCGCGCATCCATGATTTCGCGCAGCAGGCTGTCGAGATCGGCCGGGGTGTCGTCTTCTTCTACCTCCCCTGTCAGTTCGCTGTCGGGCGTGAGCAGGCCGGACTCGTAGATGTTCCAGATTTCTCGGCCGTAACGGGTGCTGAGCAATTCAGGCGCAAATTGGCCGAAATACGCGGCGAGATTGTCGACGTCGCGTTCCAGCATGGTTTGCGCATGATTGTTGCCAGCGGCGTCAACTGCCTGTGGCAAATCGATGATGACGGGGCCGTCAGGCGCCATGAGGATGTTGTATTCAGACAAATCGCCATGCACGAGGCCGGCACAGAGCATGCGCACGACTTCGCGCACGAGCTGCGCATGGCAGGCCAATGCCTCTTCTTCGGTAAACGCGACTTCGCTCAGGCGTGGCGCCGGACGGCCGGCGCCGTCATCCACCAGATCCATCAGCAGCACGCCTTCAAAGCAGCCATGTGGCTGCGGCACGCGCACACCGGCAGCCGCCAGACGATAGAGCGCGCTGACCTCGGCGTTTTGCCAGGCGGCTTCGAGCTCTTGTTTGCCGAAACGCGAGCCTTTTTCCATGGCACGGGCCGCGCGCGAGCTTTTCACCTTGCGCCCTTCGCGATAGGTGGCGGCCTGGCGGAAGCTGCGCTTTTCGATGTCTTTATAGATTTTGGCGCAGCGCACGGTAGTGCCGCAGCGCACGAGATAGACAATCGCTTCTTTACCGGATTTGAGCTGGCTCAGCACTTCGTCGATAAGGCCGTCTTCCACCAGCGGCTGCAAGCGTGCAGGGGTCTTCATGCGCACGCCCCGTTGAACGTGGCAGATGAAGCCGGGCTGTCAGCCTTGACAAGACAGCAGGCAGACCGCACTGAAACAGACCGCCCTGAAACAGACAGGCCAGGCGCCATAAGACTGGACACGGCAGGTGACACCGCAACAAAAGGCAATGTACGCATCATGCGGTCACACAGGCGCTGACCGTTGCCGACACCAGCTTCCAGTTGTCGTCGTTGTGCAACGCCGCCCAGCCCTGACGGAATTTTCCACGCATAGCAGCAAGGCGGCGCTGGTCCGGAAACTGACCCCGCTTTTCCAGCGCAGCCAACGCTTCCAGCGCACCGGCGCGGTGATTGCACACCAGCACCATGTCGCAGCCGGCATCGAGCGCGGCATTGACACGATCACTGTAGGAGCCGGAAACAGAGGCGCCCTCCATGCTCAGATCATCGGAAAAGATCACGCCATCGAAACCGAGACGGTCGCGCAGGATGTCTTGCAACCAGAACGACGAAAACCCTGCCGGGTGTGCATCCACGCGCGCATAAATCACATGGGCCGGCATGATGCCTTGCAGCTCGCGGGCCAGTGCAGCAAACGGCTTGAGGTCGTGCGCTTCAATCTCGCTCCAGGGGCGCTCATCCACCGGCATGGCGACATGCGAATCGGCCACCACACTGCCGTGACCGGGGAAATGCTTGCCGGTAGCCGCCATGCCGGCGTCGTTCATGCCGCGAATGAATTCGCGCAGCAGCACAATGGCAATATCGGGCTCGGCATGAAACGCGCGATCACCAATAACCTGCGACAGGCCGCAGTCCACATCGAGAATCGGGGCAAAGCTGATGTCCACGCCAACAGCCAGCACTTCGCTGGCCATCAGCCAACCACACTGCTGTGCCAGATGGCGTGCCGCGCCAGGATTGGTGGCATGAAGATCGCCCATGGTTTTCATCGGCGGCAAGCGCACGAACTCACTGCGAAAACGCTGTACCCGCCCGCCTTCCTGATCGACCGCGATCAGGATGTCCGGGCGCACGGCGCGAATGTCCTGCACCAGCGCCGTGACCTGCGCCACGCTTTCATAGTTGCGCGCAAACAGGATGAGGCCGCCAACATGCGGATGCGCCAGCAGACTTTTTTCGTCATCCGTGAGGGTCAGCCCCTCCACGTCCAGCATCAGGGCACCAAGCGCCATTTGTTTTTCTTCTCCAGTTGCCGGTGTCGTGCCAGCACTTTCTGTTTATTAGCCGTTTAGTCCAGCCATTTTCAGGGCTGCTTTTATACAGCCGCTTTTGCGTACGGGCCAGCGGCTGAAAAAAGTTCAGCCGCTCGTCATTCTGCAGGCCGCAACACCAGCTTACGGCTGAACTGCGTTTTCACCTGTTCAGGATCATGCAAGGCCATGCGCCGGTTGCGCCCCGACAGGTACAGTTCGATGCCATCGGCATAGTGCGGGCTGGCGGGATTGCCACTCTGACCGCCCGCATTGATGAGATGCAGCGGCTCTGTCTGGCTGAAATCCACAATCATGCGCATGGCCGGCACATTCCACACCTTGTAGCCATCACCAATCGTGTAACCCGCCACATTCACGGTGTTGGTGGAGCCCGGTGCCGGAAACGGCCCACGATCCAGATACCCGGAAAGCGCCCCCACCGCCTTCGCCTGCGTAAACGGCAGGAAGGGCTTCATTTTGGTGGCAGGCGACTCCCAGTGATAGGTGTGCAGCTTGCCCCACTGCCACTTGAGCGCGTCATTGCCAAGCTCAGACTCGGCGCTTATCCAACTCCGTGCCAGGGTACGAGCGAAAATGTCGGCCTTGTCTTCCTGCTGGCCGCTGGTGCGGATGTCGTCCCAGAACGGGCTGTCGTCGCGCCCGAGCATATGGTCTTGCTGCGCGGAATAGCTGATGGCATTGGCGAGCAAAAACGACTGCCAGGCTACGCCGTCGCGCGGGCCGAGTTCGTCGGCAAAGGTTTCGCGCGTGAGCGTGTCCAGAAAAATTCCGTACAGCGCCGCACCCGGTGCATCCGTGGCATCCATCACGCCATCAAAACGGGACAGCAGGCGCAGGGCTTTTTCGGCCTGCTCGCGCGAGTTGGCCGGCAACTGGGCGATGCGCTCACGCAGCACCGGCGTCATGCGCTTGAGTTGCTCGCGCAGCTTCAGTGCAGCGCCATCCTGCACATCGTTCTGCAATTCGGTGGTTGTGCCCAGCGTGTGCCGCTCGTGCACCTGCAACTGTGCCGCAATGCGCTCATGACGCTCGGGCGCATACCACGAGCCGGTGAGCTGCGGCCCCGCACCCGGCATCACCGTGCGGTGATTGGCCGTGGCCAGAAAGCGCTCCGGCGGATTGATGTCGCCCGGCAGTTCGTCGTAGGGCACATAACCGTCCCAGTCATACGCACCGGTCCAGCCCGGCGACGGCAGATAGCCGCGGCCCGCCAGACGTTTGGGGTAGCTGCCAGTCACCTGCCAGCCAATGTTCTGCGCATCCGCAAACAGCACGTTCAGATGAATGAAGCCGATGCCGTCGAGCGCCAGTTGCGCGGCATTGAAACTCTGCGCCTGCCCCAACTGTAAAAACCGCTCCATGCTCCGATCTGCCAACTGGCTGCTGGTCTGTACGGCCAGCCCCCAGCCCGAGCCTGAGCCTGAGTGCAGCACCGGCGGCATGATGTCGTTCACGCGTACGCCGCGCAGTGCAGCCCCGAGCAGCGGACCATGCACGGTTTCCTGCACGGTAAAGGTTTCGTCCGGCAGCCCCTTGATGCGCAGGATTTCCTCGCGCTGCACCACCGGCTTCCACTCGCCCTTGTGCTCGTAGAGCGTACGGCCCTCTTCGGCTTTCAGCTTCTCGACAAACACGTCTTGCGAGTCGCCCATCACCATGGTCATGCCCCAGGCCACATGCCCGTTGTAGCCCGCCACAATGCCGGGAATACCGGCCACGGCAATGCCACCTGCGTGATAGCCGGGAGCCGCCAACTGCACCAGCATCCACACGGGCGGATGCTCAAGCATCAGATGGGTATCGTTGGCAAGAATCACCGCGCGGCCCTGAGTGAGCTCCGGGGCCAGCGCCCAGTTATTGGACGCCGCCTGCCGCAGCGGCAGGAACAGGTCTTTCAGTTGTTGCTGCAACGCCACTTGCGGTGCGGTCAGGCTCAACAGCTCATTGAAGGGCACGCCGGCCAGCTTGCCGGCTTCGTCTTGCGCAATCGGCTCGTCCGGATACGACGGAAGCAGCCAGGCCGCTTTCTCCGGACCGACCTTCGCCGCCAGGTTCAGAAAGGCGATTTCTTCATGCAGGTTGAGCGACAGACCCAGATTGAGCAGGGTGAAAATATCCATGGAGTTCACCGGCGCCCAAGGCTCCGGTGTATAGCCGCTCATCTTGAAGTCCAGCGGCAGGCGCTCTTTGTGCGCAAAGACCCAGGCGTTCACGCCCGCCGAAAAACGCTCCAGCGTGCGTTTGAGCCTGGGCGAGGCCATGGCCAGTTGCCGCTCGGAAATGCGGCGCAGGCCGAGGGTACGCATATAGATGTCGAGATCGCGCGTGACCGGGCCGGCCATCTCGGACATCCGGCCCTGCGCCGTCAGGCTGTAGGTCACCATCTGGGCGATACGGTCGGCGGCCATGGCATAGCCAAGGCCGAACGCCAGATCATCGTCGTTTTGCGCTTCTATGCGCGGCACACCCAACGCATCACGCGCGATGACGACCGTGTCGGCCAGACCCGCCAGGCGAACTTCGCCCTCGGTCCTGGCGACGGTCTTGCGTAGGGGAAGGTCCACCACAGCGCAGGCCGACAGGCTGGCGACGAGCACCAGCGAGACGGCGCGCAGGGAATGCAGGGCCATGAAAAACGTCCTCGGAAGATTGCGTCAGGAATGGCGCGAACTAAACCACCGTTTGGCCCGGCAAGTCAAAGTGGCAAAGCGACGTTTATCCCGCTAAAACCCGCATAAAACCGGGCTTTTTTGACAGATTCTGCCGAGCGCCAATGCCGTTGCAGGCCCCTCGGCAGGGCACGCCACAAACCGATAGTGGCGTGAGGCGGCAACACCACAGAGCGGTGGGCCTGCCGGCAAATCGGCCACGAACCAAGGCAAAGAACCATGAAGTGGCGATCAAGTAACCCTCAAGTAACCATGGAATTAACCATGAAGTGACCACGAAGGGACTACGAAAAGGCCAAAACCCGTGCTGTCAGTGCCTTGGACGGCATGGCTATAATGGCCGCGCATCCGGCGCCCGACCGGACTTTCCCTGACGGTTCTCTCCATGCCCGGCCTGTTTTCGCGCAAACGTCTCGTCGCCTCCATTGCCATCGGCGGCCTTGTTGTCTTCTCTGCTGTCTATGCCCAGCAGGCCACCGCGCCCACCAGCCGCAGCGACCTGCGGCCAACGGCCATCCAGGCCAAAACCGCCGGCAGCGTGGTCGAGCTGCTGGGCGAGGTGCATTACGAGCATCGCGTGCTGAATGATGCGCTCTCGAGCCTGGTGTTCGACCGCTTCCTGAAAGACCTCGACGGCCAGCGCAGCTACTTTCTTGCCAGCGACATCGCCAGTTTCGAGCCTCTGCGCCACCAACTCGACAACGCGCTCAAACGCGGTGAACTCAAGCCAGCTTTCGGCATCTTCAATCTCTACCAGCGGCGCGCCGTCGATCGCATCAGCTTTGTGCTCGGCGAGCTCGACAAAGGCATCGAGAAGATGGATTTCACCGTCGACGAAAGCATCGACACCGACCGCGAAAAAGCCGCCTGGGTCAAATCCCCTGCCGAGCTCGACGATCTCTGGCGCAAGCGCCTCAAGCTGGCCGTGCTCAGCCTGCGCCTGGCCGGCAAAAACGACGCCGACATCCGCAAGACCCTGACCAAGCGTTACAAAAGCCAGCTCAACAATATCTACCGCACCAAGACCGACGATGCATTTCAGGTCTTCATGAATTCGTTCAGCGAAACCTATGACCCGCACACGGCCTATTTTTCTCCGCGCGGCCAGGAAAACTTCAACATCAACATGTCGCTGTCGCTGGAAGGCATCGGCGCCGTGCTGCAGAACGAAGACGAGTTCACCAAGGTCGTGCGTCTGGTGCCCGCCGGCCCCGCCGACAAGGGCAAACAGCTCAAGACTGGCGATCGTATCGTTGGCGTGGCCCAGGGCAACGACGAATTTGTCGACGTGGTCGGCTGGCGCATCGATGAAGTGGTCGGCCTGATCCGCGGCCCCAAGAACACCATCGTGCGCTTGCAGATCATTCCGGCCGGCTCGGTTGATGAAGCGCCCTCGAAAATCATCAGCATCGTGCGCAATACCGTGAAGCTGGAAGACCAGGCGGCACAAAAAAAAGTCGTCACGGTCAAACGCGGTGAAGAAGAGTTCCGCATCGGCGTGATCAAGCTGCCGACATTTTATGAAGACTTTGATGGCAGGCGGTCTGGCGACCCGGACTACCGCAGCACCACACGCGATGTGAAAAAGCTGATCAACGAACTGAAAGCCGAAAAAATCAGCGGGCTGGTGCTCGATCTGCGCAACAACGGCGGCGGCTCGCTGTCCGAGTCCAATTCGCTGGTCGGCCTGTTTATCGGTAGTGGCCCGACCGTGCAGGTGAAGAATGCCCGGCAGCGTATCGAAATGATGGGCGACCCTGACCCCAGCGTGACATATGCCGGCCCGCTGGTGGTGATGGTGAACCGGCTCTCGGCATCGGCTGCCGAAATTTTTGCCGGCGCCATTCAGGACTACGGCCGTGGACTTGTGGTGGGCAGCACCACGTTCGGCAAAGGCACCGTGCAGTCCCTGCGTGATCTGGAATATGGCCAGCTCAAGCTCACCGAAGCCAAGTTCTACCGCATCTCCGGCGGCAGCACGCAGCACCGTGGGGTGAATGCCGACATCAACTTCCCCAATATTTTTGACGAATCAGAAGTCGGCGAGTCGGCCCTGAGCAATGCCCTGCCCTGGGACACGATTCCCTCGGCGCGTTACCTGCCCTATCAGGATTACAGCAAACGCCTGCCGGCGCTGCGCAAAGCCTCCGATGCCCGTCAGGCCGCCGATCCTGATTTCATTTACTTGAAAGAGAACATCGCCCTTGCGCGTGAAATGAAAAAGAACCGCATGCTGTCGCTGAATGAAAAAGCGCGCCGGGCCGAGAAAAGCGCACTGGAAGAACGCCGTCTGGCAATGGAAAACCGTCGCCGCGCCGCCAAGGGCCAGGCCCTGCTGGCCAACTGGGACGACTCCGAACAAAAAGCTGAGGAAGAGGCCGAGGCCCCTGAAGAGCCGGGCAAAGAAAAGCCGGAGGATGAAGCCTTTGTGCTGGAAGCGGGCCGCATCCTGATCGACAGCCTCGACCCGCAGCTCGGCAAACGCTGACGCGGGCTGCTGGCGGATAACGGCCCTCAGGCTTTATCTGCCAGCAATCAGGATATCGCGGGGTGTCGCTGAAAGACGCCGCTCACCCTGAGTCTGCCCCACAGGGATTTCTGTGACTCGTCGCAGGGGTGGCGCACTAAAACCTCTGGTGCCGACACGACGTTCCGGGACCTGTCGCAGGACTCTGCCCGAAGCGCATCGAATGTTTCAGAGGCTCTCTGGCCCTGCGAAAATGAGCGACTGCAACCAGTCGCCCCCCTTCACCGGCTTTAGCCCACTGACGCTCTGCTGCCAGACATACACCCAGGCTTGCACCTCGCCGCTGGCCATGCGGATGGCCAGCCGCTCACGCCGGTACTCATCGGCAACGCTCCCGCGCACACCTTCAAACGCATCCAACTGTGCCAGCGCACTCGCCTCATGCAGGCGGAACACATCACCCTGCACACCCTCTTCGTCTGCAGCCACACCCTCGCCGGCTATCACCAAGGCGGGATACCAGCTCACACGGTACAGGGTGCCAGCCACGCGGCCCTCCCCCTGCCAGTCGGCGACCGATGCCAGCCACTGCGCCATTGCATGGGCCGAGCCCCGGCGCAGTGACCCGTATACAAAAATCAGCTCATTCATGAGGTTTCCCGCTTTTGCCGACGGCGGCGGATGCTAGCATCCGGCCATCCGCCCAGGGATTGAAGGGACTGATGCCCACCATTCCGTTGCTGCCGCCCGATCATGGCGTGCCCGAAACCCTCCCACGCCAGCGCCTGCTGGCCGAGCAGGCGTTTTCACGCGCCGCCGGTGCACCGCTCACCGAAGGCAACCGGCTGGTGCTGCTGCGCGATGCCGCCGGCCACTATCCGGTCTGGCTCGAGGCCATCCGCACCGCCACCCACTGCATCCATCTGGAAAACTACATCTTCGCCAATGACGCTATCGGCCGCGAATTTGTCGCCGCGCTCGCCGAGCGCGCACGCGCCGGGGTGCAGGTGCGCGTGCTCTGCGACTGGTTGGGCAATTTCGGCAGCCGCAGCAGCGCCCTGTTCCGCCCCCTGCACGACGCCGGCGGCGAAGTGCGCATCTTCAACCGATTCCGTGTAGACAGTCCGTTTGGCTGGTTCACCCGTGATCATCGCAAATCACTCACGATCGATGGCCGCGTCGGTTACGTCACTGGCGTCTGCATCAGCACACGCTGGATCGGCAGTGAAGCCGATGGCGTTCCGCCCTGGCGCGATACCGGTGTGCAGGTGGAGGGCCCCGCCGTCACCGACATCGTGTCCGCCTTCGCGCAAGCCTGGGCCACCTGCGGTAGCGCACTCCCGCCAGAAGAAATCCCCGACAGCCGCCACATCGCCCCTGCTGGCGACACCGCGCTGCGCGTCATCGCCAGCACGCCCTACACCAGCGGCCTTTACCGCCTCGACCAACTGATTGCCAGTGTCGCGCGCGAAACCCTATGGCTGACCGACGCCTACTTTGTCGGCACACCTACCTATGTGCAGGCCCTCTGCGCCGCCTCGCAGGACGGTGTCGATGTGCGCCTGCTGGTGCCCAGCTCCAGTGATTTGCCGCTGGTATCGCCGCTATCGCGCGCCGGCTACCGGCCGCTGCTCGCCGCCGGCGTGCGCGTGTTCGAGTGGAACGGCTCCATGATTCACGCCAAGACCGCAGTGGCCGACGGCCGCTGGGCGCGCGTCGGCTCCAGCAACCTGAATCTTGCGAGCTGGATCAGCAATTACGAGCTCGACATCGCCGTGGAAGACTCAGGCTTTGCCGAAGCGATGGAGGCGATGTATCTGGACGACCTGGAAAACGCCACCGAGATCGTGCTGGCCGGCCAGCAAGTGAAGCCCTTGCTGCCCCGCCACCGTCGCCAGCCGCTGCGCGCCTGGCGCGAAAAAGGCTCGGGCGTCACCACTGCCATGCGCCTCGGCAATACCGTGGCCACCGCCCTGCGCCAACACCGTGTGCTGGGCGCCGTGGAATCGGGCCTGACGGCCATGGCCGGCCTGTTGCTCCTGCTCTTGGCCGTCGTCGCGATTCACTGGCCCGCGCTAGTGACCTGGCCAATTGCCGGCTTCAGTCTGTGGTTTGCCTTCAGTCTGCTCGCACGCGCCTGGCGCTTGCACCAGCGGCTGCGCGCCAGCCGGCGGCCCAGCAAGCCGCCGTCATGACCCGCCAGCCTTCAGAACACCGCGGGCCGACAAGCTTTTTCAGCAGGCGGCGCCCATCAAATGCCGTCACAACGATTGACTGTGCAAGTTCGTCCGGTATCCTTGGCCGCCTTTCCGGTTGCCGGGACATACTTTGCGGTATGACCACAGCAACCTTCCCGCGCAAGGCCGGCAATCGGCTGAACACCGGGACGGACGCTCCAGCGTCCGGGCAAAGACCGATCGCGCCCTGCGGTCATTCGTACTGGAGGCGTGGCAGAGTGGTTGAATGCACCGGTCTTGAAAACCGGCGAAGGTGCGAGCCTTCCGTGAGTTCGAATCTCACCGCCTCCGCCACATCACGGCAGCCCCCGCCATGAATTTCGCCCTTTTTGTCACTGCCCCTCCCGCGCACGAGCAGGCGTTTCATGCCCTGCATTTCTGCGAAGCGGCGATCCGCGCCGGGCACCGCGTCGAGCGTGTGTTTTTTTATGGCGACGGCGTGCTGCACGGCAACCGCCTGATCACGCCACCACAAGACGAGCCCTCGCTGCTGCCGCGCTGGCAGGCACTGGCGGCCAATGGCACGGAGCTGGTGATCTGTGTGGCCGCGGCGTTGCGCCGCGGCGTGCTCGATGCCGACAATGCGCGCCGCTTTGAACGCGAGGGCGACAATCTTGCTGACGGCTTCCTGATCTCCGGCCTGGGGCAACTCGCGGAATCGCTGGCCACAGCAGAGCGCGTGGTGGGGTTCACGTCATGACGCAGGTACTTTTCATCCAGCACCGTGCGCCGTCTGGCAGCATGTCGCCGGCGGAAACGCTGGACGCCGCGCTGGTATCGGCCGCTTTTGGCCAGACCGTGAGCCTGCTCTTTCAGGGCGACGGTGTGTGGCAGTTGCTGCCGGATCAGGACACCACGAACAGCGGCCGCAAAAGCCTGTCGGCGCAGCTCTCTGCCCTGCCTTTGTACGATGTCGAAAAGCTGTATGCGGATGCAGAATCTTTGCGCGAACGTGGCCTTTATGGCCGCACGCTTGCGCTGCCGGTGACCGTGCTCGACGCGGACGGCCTGCGTGAGCTGCTGGCGTGTCAACACCGCATCTTACGTTTCTGACCGAATGGGCGGAGGCCTTGTGAAAATTCTCCATATCCTGAGCGCCGCACCTGCCCGTACAGATGTGCTCACCGCACTGCAGCGCATGCTCGGCCGAGCGGATGCCATCCTGCTGACTGGCGATGGCGTTTACCTGCCGGTACAGCAGCCAGCCACGTTCAACGTGCCGCTGTTTGCGCTGGAGCGCGACGTGCGCGCACGCGGCCTGTCGGCGCAATGGCCAGCAGACGTGCCACTGATTGATCATCCGGAATATGTGGACCTGTGCGTGCGCTACGAAAAAAGCATGAACTGGAGCTGAGCGTGTGAGCACCATGAGCGACAGCGAGCTGTTCGATGCCGATGGCTATCTGCGCGACCTTTCGCGCTGGGACGACGCCATGGCTGAACAACTGGCCGCGGGCGTTGGCATCACCCTTACACCTGCGCACTGGGAAATCCTGCATGCCATCCGCCGCTTTCACGCCCGCTTCCAGCTCTCGCCCGCCACGCGGCCACTGCTGAAGTTCCTGGGCCAGGAACTGGGGCCGGAAAAAGCTGGCAGCATTTATGTCATGCAGCTTTTTCCGGGCACGCCAGCCAAGACCATCGCAAAAATCGCTGGTTTGCCCAAACCCGACAACTGCATCTGAATCCGTACCGAAGCCTCTTTGTCTCTTGAGTAGCCCGCCATGGTGATGAAAAACATTTACCGCGATGCCGAACATCCGTTTGCGCCCTTTGTACGCATTCTCGGCAAGGGCAAGACTGGCTCGCGCTCGCTCACCTTTGCCGAAGCACAAGACGCATTCGGCATGATCCTGCGGGGCGAGGTGCTGGATGTTCAGCTTGGTGCCTTTCTCATGCTGCTGCGTGTAAAAGAAGAAAGCCCGGAGGAGCTCGCCGGTTTTGTGGCGGCGGCGCGCGAACACATGCAGGCACCGCGAGACATCGCCGTTGACCTCGACTGGTCGTCTTACGCCGGCAAACGCAAACATTACCCGTGGTTTTTGCTCGCGGTGAAAGTGCTGGCGCAAAAAGGTGTGCGCGTATTCATGCACGGCGCCAGTGGCCACACGCTTAACCGGCTGTACACCGAAGACATGCTGCCGCGCCTCAACCTGCCGGTGTGCCGAAGTTGGGCGGAAGTGCGCATTGCCATGGCGGCGCAGAATTTTGCGTATCTGCCGTTGCAGACACTGTGCCCGCCACTCGGCGACATGATTGACCTACGGAATGTGATGGGCCTGCGCTCGCCGGTGCACACGCTGTCGCGTCTGCTCAACCCACTGGATGCGCCGCATGTGATGCAGGCGATTTTCCACCCGGCCTACCGGCGCTCACACCAGCAGGCTGCCCTGCTGCTCGGCTATCGCAACAGCATGGTGATCAAGGGTGAAGGCGGCGAAATCGAACGCAACCCGGACGGCACTTGCCTTGCGGTGCAGATTGTCGATGGCCTACCGGTGGAAGAAGAATGGCCAATGCTGTTTGAAGCGCGCCACACACCGGAAGAAGCCTTTGTGCCGGAAGACTTTCTGGCGGTGTGGCGTGGCGATAAAACACATGAATACGGCGAGATGGCCATCATCGGCACGATTGCGCTGACACTGGTAACGCTGAAGCGCGCCACCACGCAAGATGAGGCGCTGGCAGAGGCGCGCCGCCTCTGGCAAGGCCGCCGGCCCTGACACGCTCGCGGTCACAGACAGCCGCACCAAGCAGCCACTTTTGGCAATTACCGCTGAAAGCGGCTCTTGATAGCGGCTCTGACAGCAGCTCTGACAACAGCTCTGTCAACGGCCAGGAAAGCGCTGAATAAATCCCGGTTTGCCCAGAGCCATGCCGAAGGGCTCAGCCCGAACGGTTCTGGCTTATTCAATGCCGCCCCAGTGACAGCGCGACACACATCATCACCACATCGTCATGTGGGAGCGGCTTTAGCCGCGAAAGCTGACCAGCTCCGTGCAGCCCTCAGACACTCCCCTCGGTTGGCAATCCACACAGGTCCGCGCTGACGCGCCAAAGCTTTTCCGCTGTGGCACGCGTCGCTAGCGGGCTCACCCGCATCGGCTTGCAGTTGCGCACAAATCGCCCATGCATTTCGCTGGCTGCTTCGCTGGAGGCCAGAAAAACAGAACTCTCGGCACCCTTTTCCACCGTGACCGTCGCCATGGCATATATTTTTTGCGCGAACGCCGGCAAATCACGCGCAATCCCGGTATCCACGCCCCCCGGGTGCAAGGCATTCACTGCAATGCCCTCACCAGCAAGTCGCCGCGACAATTCCTGCATGAACAGCACATTGGCCAGCTTGGACTGGCCATACGCCACCACCGGGTTGTAGCGCGTCTCGCCACGGAAACTGCCGAAGTTGATGCGCCCCAGCCAATGCATGATGGAACTGACCACCACGATGCGGCCGGCATCGGCAGCGCGCACCGTATCCAGCAGCAAGTGGGTGAGCAGAAAATGCCCGAGATGATTGACGCCGAACTGCTGCTCGAAACCCTGCACCGTCATCTGCCGCTTCAACGGAAACAGGCCCGCGTTCAGCAATAACACATCGAGCACCGGCACGCGCCGACGAAAATCATCAGCAAATACGCGCACCTGATCGAGGTCGGCCAGATCCAGCTTCAACGCCATCACTTGCGCCCCCGGCACCGCCGTCGTGATGTCGGCGAGCGCGGCCTTCGACTTGGCCATGTCGCGCGCCGCGATGAACACACGATACCCCTGCCGGGCCAGCGCCAGTGCCGTGGCCTTGCCAATACCGCTGTTGCCGCCCGTGATCAGAACCGTTTTCACCGCCATGCCAGCGCTCCTGCAAACCTCTGTCAGCCCGCTTTATAACCTGTTGTCGCGATGCCGTCGCCTCCTTGCCAGGTACTTCTGCCCTGTACTTCTGCTTCGGTCAAACACTCTTGGCCAGGCAACAAAAAGCCGGCACAAGGCCGGCTCTTTGCAAAACACCACGGCATTACTTCAGTTGCGAAGACGACAAGCCCAGCACCTGGCGCGCCACGATCAACTGCTGGATCTGCTGCGTGCCTTCGAAGATGTCGAGAATCTTCGAGTCGCGCGCAAATTTTTCCAGCAGATGCTCTTCGCTATAGCCCAGTGACGAGCACAGCTCCACGCAACGCAGCGTCACGTAATTACCCATGCGCCCAGCCTTGGCCTTGGACATGGAGGCTTCCTTGGAGTTGGCCAGCTTGTTGTCCGCCATCCATGCCGCTTTCAGTGCAAGCAGGCGGGCCGCTTCGTAATCGGCTTCCATCCGGTAGATTTCGGCCTCGAGTGCGGTCGAATTCCAGAGGCTGCGGTCGTAGGCGGGAGTGACGCCTTCCTTTGCCAGGATTTCATGCAGCAAATCGAGCGCGGCACGTGCCACCCCGACAGACATGGCCGCCACCATCGGGCGTGTGTTGTCGAAAGTCTGCATGGCGCCACCGAGCGCTTTCTTCGCGTCTTCAGCAATTTCCGGCGAGCCCAGCACATTGGCTTTCGGAATGCGGCAATCGGTGAAGGTGATGGCGGCCGTGTCGGAAACACGGAAACCCATCTTCGGCTCCAGACGCACCACCGCAAGGCCGGGCGCATTACGCGGCACGATGAACGACTTCACGGCGCGCTTGCCAAGGCTTTTGTCGAGCGTGGCCCAAACCACGATGGCATCGCAAAAATTACCGGCGGTGACGTAAATCTTTTCACCGTTAAGAATCCACTCATCACCATCGAGGCGAGCTGTAGTCGAAATATTGGCTGTGTCCGAACCGGCTCCCGGCTCAGTGATAGCCATGGCGCACCAGAGCTTGCCGTACTGCTCCTGTTGTTCGGGCGTGCCTACAGCCATGATGGCGGCATTCCCAAGACCGATACCTGGCGTGGCCACGCCCATGGCCACATCGCCCCAGGACATTTCCTGCGTGCCGACAACGGCCATCATGTTCTGGCCATTTTTCATGCCGGTGGACTCACCACCCTCTTTTTTGCCAGCGCCACCGCGCATCTGGCCGCGCAGCATTTCTGCAATCGGATACAGCTCGACCGGCTTTTCGTGTTCGGCCTTGTCGTATTTGCGCGTGATAGGACGGAACACCTGCACGGACAGCATGCGGGCCATGTTCTGCACGTTCTGCAGCTTGCCGGGAATTTCGAGATTGATCATGTGTGTTCTCCTGGCTCAGACGAGGGCCGCGCCTTCAAGAATGCCGACGGCACGCAGATTGCGGTAAAAAAGTTCGCAGGGATGTTCGCGCAGGAAACCGGCGCCACCGAGCAACTGGATGCCGTTGGTGCCGATTTCCATGGCCTTTTCGGCGCACAACACGCGGGCGAGATAGGCCTCTTTGTGGAATGGCAGGCCTTGCTCGGCGCGCGCTGCCGCCCGCCAGGTCAGCAGGCGCATGGCGTCCAGTTCGATGGCAATGTTCGCCACCATGAACGCCACCGACTGACGATGCGAAATCGGCTCGCCAAACGCCACGCGATCATTCACATAGGGCACGACATAATCGAGCACCGCCTGACAAACACCGACGGCCAGCGCACACGCACCGATACGGCCGAGGTCGACCAAGCGCTCCAGATCGAATGCTTTTTCACTTTCACCCAGACGCGCCGACGCGGGCACGCGCACGCCATCGAGCTTCAGGCGCGCCACTTCAACCGCACGCAGGCCCATCATTTCTTCGCGCGTGGCCGTAAGACCGGCCGTGCCTTTTTCAACAATGAACGCCGCCGGGTCTTCGCCCTCGACTGCAGCCACCACCACCGTGAACAGAGCGGATTCGCCCAGGATCACCATGGATTTTTCGCCAT
>JAUXNL010000030.1 GCA_030684415.1 Moraxellaceae bacterium
CCGTCATGATGCGCGAGCCCTCCGCAGGAGTCGGCTTTCTTTGCTTACTTTCTTTGCCGAGCAAAGAAAGTGAGGCCCCGCCGGCAGGGCGCAACGCCACTCGCAGAGAAGCAGCAGGTGCAACCAAGTCGGAGCGCTCACCCCAAAGCGAGACGGTGCCCGAATCCAGAGCGGCGCCTGACTTGAATCCGCCCCCTCACCCTGGCCCTCTCCCCAAGAGGGAGAGGGAATGACTTGACCACTACCAACAGCGGTTTATTCAGAGTCCGTCCCTCACCCCAGCCCTCTCCCGGGGGGAAAGGGGGGGACAGCAGTACATGACAAGCTAGACATGAATCCGCACAAAGCCGCTCAGCATTTTTTCTTTTCCAGAGGCCAAGCCCCTATAATCGCCGCCCATGAGCAAACCCCCGAAAGCCACCAGCAGCAACATCGCGCAAAACCGCCGCGCCCGGCATGAATACTTCATCGAAGACAAGTTCGAAGCCGGCGTCGTCCTGCTCGGCTGGGAAGTGAAGTCGCTGCGCGCCGGCAAGGCCAACCTCACCGACGCCTATGTGCTGCTGAAGGCCAGCGAAGCCTGGCTGATCGGCGCCCACTTCACGCCGCTGCTGCAAGCCTCCACCCATGTGATTGCCGACCCGACGCGCACGCGCAAGCTCTTGCTCAACCGTCGTGAGCTCAACCGCATCATTGGCGACGTGCAACAGAAGGGGCATACCTGCGTGCCGCTGTCGTTGTACTGGAGCCATGGCCGCGTCAAATGCGAAATCGCCGTGGTGAAAGGCAAGCAGTTACACGACAAGCGCCAGACCGAGAAAGAGCGCGACTGGCAGCGCGAAAAACACCGCGTCCTGCGCAACGGCTGACCCCCGCATTCCGGGCATTGAGCCCACCCGCAACGCCCGCTCATACTCTGGAGGCGCCCCCGCCCACCGCCACCGGAGCCTGACCATGCCCTCGCGCCGCCCACCCTTTCTTGCCGGAGTCACGCTGGCCTCGCTGCTGCTGGCCACCAGCGCGCAGGCCGACACACGCTCAGGCATGGCCTTCCGCGAAAAGCTCGACGCCGCCCCGCAACAGACCTGGCCCGTGATCCAGCCCGCCGGCGGCAAGTACGAGTACCTGCTCAGCGCCTGGCGCAAGGGCGAGCACTGGGGCGTGATCAGCGAGGAGCAGTTGCAGGACCCGTCGCGCAACCGCACGGCCATTCCACAGGCGCGCTGGCTGGCCAAGCCGGTGCATGACGGCGTCGTGCTGCCGAAGTTCCGGCGCACGCAGGGCCACCTCTGGCTGAAACCCGCTGGTGAGGCGCGCTGGCATGCCTTCCGTACCGATGGCAAGAAGCTGACCACGCTGGGCGCCACGCCCTACAGCGACGTGCGCCTGCTGACCGGCAGCGACACGCTGTCGCTGGCCGAGCTGCAATCAATGCGGGACGAATATCCGAACTCGTACTACGTCAACGACTTCCTGCGCGCCGATCTGGTGCTGGGCGTACACGCCGGCCATGACGCGGCCAGCACCACCGCCGATCTCATCGACGCCGGCGAGAACCGCGTGCTGCTCACCCTGAGCCGGCTGGACCTGCGCCAGCCGCCGCTGCTGGCCCGCAACCTCCTGCTGCTGCGCCACGATGCCGCTGCCAACGCGCACACCGTGATCCGGCTGCCGCCGGCGCCGGCACCGGACGGGACCTACCCCGCACTGGAAGTGTCCGCGAGCTTCCGCGAGCTCACGCTCAAGGGACCGGTCGCCAGCGCCCTCGACGATGACGACCAAGCCGTGCTGCTCGACCGCGACCTGCGCCCGTTCACCGTGCCCGGCCTGGCCCTCGGCCGTCCCGAGCCGCCGTTGCCCCACCTGGCGAAGGCCGACATTTTCTTCAAGGTGCCGGTGCTGACCGCCGAAGGCCGTGCCGGCTACCAGTTCATCTCGCGCAACAAGGACGGCAACCCGGTGCTGGCGCCCACGCTCTGGCAGGACATCCGGCTCGTGCGCACCTACCTGATTGCGCAGGACATGCATGACCAGTGGCACCTGCTGCGCTGGAAGGCACGCGACAGCGGCTACGACTTCACGCCGGCACAGCTGGCCGGCAAACCGGTTGTCACTGACACGCTGGAGGCCATGGACCTTGCCATCACCGAGGTGAACCGGGCAGACATGCAGCAACTGGCCGCGGGCAACCGTGACGCCGCCGCCCGGCTGGCACGCTGGGAAGCCGAGCGCGCCGCCCAAGCACGCAAGGAAGCCGCCGACCGCATCGAGCTGCAGCGCCAGATCGACGAACACGCCAAGGCGCGCCGCGCCGCCGAGGCCGAATACCAGCGCCAGAAAGAAAAATCCGCTGCCGAATTCCTCGCCCGCAACCCCAGCCGTGGCAGTTGGGGCAACCTGTCGCCGCTCACGCTGCCGTCACTGCGCGGCGCCCCCGGCCTCAGTGCGATGGAAAAGGACTATTACGACAACCGCGGCAATGCGCGTAACCCCTACGTGCTGCGCGAGCGCAGACCGTAAGCAGGCCGCGGCCCTGCGCTTGGCAGCCTGCGGTCAGCGCCACGGCACCAGTCGCGTCAACAAGGCCGGCGCCGTCACTTCACCCTGCACGCGCAGTGCAGGGACCTCCTCGCCCTTGTCGTCGTAGAACAGCAAGGCCGGCGGGCCATAGAGATGGAGTTGGTCGAGCAGGCGACGCTGGTCATCCGTGTTGGTCGAGAGATCGAGCTGGATGCGATGCACCGGCGCCAGCGCCGCCACCACTCCTGCATCCCGGAACGTGGTGCGCGCCATGTCCTGGCAGGCCACACACCAGTCCGCATACACATCCACCACGGCACGCTGGCCGGCTGCTTGCGCCGCCGCTAGCTCACGACGTAACGCCGTTTCGCTGTCCACGCGCACAAAACTCACCTCGGCCGCGGCGCGCTCGCCGCCGCTGGCAACGGCCGGACGCAGGAATGCGTCCAGCGGCGCCAGCGGATCGGACTGGCCGGTAACCGCGCCGGTGAACAAGAACGCCGACTCCAGCACCATCAACAAGCCGAGGGACTTCCACAGACGCGGCCATCCGCTGCCCGCCGCGTCCAGCGCCCCCATATGAATGCCGGCAGCGCAGAGCAGAAGCGCCCAGAGCAACAACACCAGCGGCCCGGGCAGCACGCGCGCGAGCAGCCAGATGGCCACCGCCAGCAGGCCGACGCCGAACACACCCTTCACTGCCAGCATCCAGTTGCCGGCACGGGGCAGCAAACGCCCACCACTCGTGCCGATCAAGACCAGCGGTGCCCCCATGCCCAAACCCAGTGCCAGCAGCGCCAGACCACCGAGCACCGCATCACCGGTCGAGCTGATGTAGACCAGCGTGCCCGCGAGCGGCGCCGACACACAGGGCGACACCACCAGTGCCGAGAGAATGCCCATGACAAAAACACCGGCCAGACGCCCCCCTTTCTGCTGCCGCGATAGCGCATCCAGCCGGTCGCGCAGAAAGCCAGGCAACTGGAGCTCGAAAAAACCGAACATGCTGAGGGCCAGCAGCACAAACACAGCTGCAAACACGATCAGCACCGACGGTGTCTGCAACCAGAGCTGCACATTGGCGCGCGCGCCAAAGTAGCCCACCAGCGTGCCCACCGCGGCATAGGTCAGCGCCATACCGAGCACATAAGCGAGTGACAGCCGAAACGCGCGGCCGGTGGTCATGGTCGCGCTGTCTTCTCCGGCAATCAGGCCAGAGAGGATCGGCATCATGGGAAAAACGCAGGGGGTGAACGTCAAACCAAGACCGAGCGCAAAAAAAGTGAGGAGAATCAGCGGCAAGCCCGCATGCCCCAGAAAACCGGCAATGCCGCTGGCATCATCGAGGCCGCTCTTGGCAGGCAGCGGCACCGCTACAGGGGTCGGTGCCTTGGCCTCCGTGGCCGTCGAGACGGCTTGCACCCGTGCAACATCCAGATCAGCAACGCCTGCCAGCACGGCCAGCGGCACACTCACGCGTACGGTCTGCGGCGGATAACACAGTCCGGCATCGGCACAGCCCTGATAGCGCAACGCCACCGTCAGTGCCTTGCCAGCGGCGGCGGCCGGCACACGCGCCAGTGCAACATCCGCCACCGCCTCCTCGTGAAAAACCGCCACACGACCAAAGCTCGGGTCTTGCTTGAACACAGCCGTGGAGGCAAACGCTGGCGCCGCCAACACCACGCCTTCCGCTGCGTTTTCGGCCATCGCCGTGATGCGGTCGCGATAAAGGGCATAACCCGGTGCAATCACCCAGCGCACCCGCACATGGTTGTCACCGGTCTGCACGGTACTGAAACGGAAAGCCTGCTCCACCGGCAGGAAACTCTCGTCCTCCGCACTCGCCAACTGGCTGAAATCCGGCGCGGCGGCGCCGGCACTCACCCCGACCCCCATGCCTAACAACAGCACTCCTGACAACACCCCTGATAGCAGCAGCGCTCTCATCACCCATTTCCCCATGATCATCAAGTTCATGGTGGCGATTCTAGGGAGCGCATTTTCGTGCCCGATTAACACAACCTTAAGTCCACCGGAAAACCAGCAGAAACCTTTGCCGGCTTAAGCATGGGTTAAGCCTTCGGGCCCTAATCTTGGCGCAACCGGAGGACATCCCATGAAACGTCACTTGCGTCACCTGCTGCTTGCCCTGCTGTCATTCACTGCACTGCCCGCCGTGTCGGCCACACCCGTGCTCGATCTCGACACCTATAAAGGCAAAGTCGTCTACGTCGATTTCTGGGCCTCGTGGTGCGGCCCTTGCCGCCAGTCGTTCCCGTGGATGACGGCCATGCACAACAAATACAGCAAAGACGGCCTCGTGGTCGTTGCCGTGAACGTCGATCAGGAAAAGGCCAAGGCCGATGCCTTCCTGCGCGAATTCCAGCCCGCCTTCACGCTGATCTTCGACAGCAAAGGCACGCTCACCACCGACTACAAGGTGCAAACCATGCCGTCGAGCTACCTGATTGGCCGCGATGGCAAGCCACGCTTCCGCCATCTTGGCTTCCACGACGCCAAACGTGACCTGTACGAAAAAGAACTGCGCGATCTGCTCGCCGAAAAAGCCGCTACTCCCTGAGGACTCCGTAATGAAAAAAACGCTTTTACTCGTGCTGGTCACGAGTCTGCTGGGCGCTTGCAGCTCGCTCGGGGTGAAGCCCTGGGAGCGTGACCTGCTGGCGAAACCGTCGATGCAACTCAATGCCTATCCGGTAGAAAGCGGGCTCGACGATCACATTTATTTCAGCAAAGAAGCGGCCAGTGGCGGCCGTGGCTTTGGCGGAGGTGGCTGCGGATGCAACTGAAAAAACACAAGACCCTGTCGCTCGTACAGGCGCTCACCCATGCCAGTGCCGCCCTGCTCGGCGTCACGGCTCCCGTCACTCAGGCGCTGGCTGAAGATCATGGCTGGCAGGTGGAAACCGCTGCGCTGCTGTATTCGGAGGCCGACAGCCGCGTGCAGGCCGCCGAACCGGTGGTCAACCTGCGCAAGGATTTCGGCGATGAACGCATCCTGAATTACAAGATCGTGCTGGACTCGCTCACTGGCGCATCCCCCAACGGCGCAGCACCGGCGAATGTGGCACAGACATTCACCGGCCCGTCCGGTGGCGGCACCTATGCCACCCCGGCGGGCGAAGCCCCGCTCGATAGCGAATTCAAAGATACGCGCGTGGCCTTGTCGGCCGGCTGGCAGCAGCCGATTGCCGAAAATCTGCGCTTGAATGTGGGCGGCAACGTCTCCAGCGAGTTCGATTTCAAATCGGTGGCGCTCAACGGCGCACTTGCAAAAGACATCAACAACAAGAACACGACGCTGTCGGCTGGCCTGAATCTGGAGTTCGATGCGATCAACCCGGTGGGCGGCGCGCCTGTCGGCCTCAGTAGCATGATCGCGCAAAACAAAGGCAGCGATGAAACCAAGACCGTTGCCGATGTGCTGCTCGGCGTGACACAGGTGATCAACCGCCATGCACTGGTACAGGTGAATTACTCACTTTCCAGCAGCAGCGGCTACCAATCCGACCCGTACAAGATGCTGACGGTGGTCGATGGCGCCAATAATCTGATTGTCGATCCCACGGCAGGCAATACCCTGAGCCAGTTCCTGTACTTGTTCGAAGCGCGGCCCGACACCCGCACCAAGCACAGCCTGTACACGCAACTGAAATATGGCTTTACGGAAGACGTGCTGGACCTCTCCTACCGCTTCACCACGGATGACTGGGGCATCAGCTCGCACACACTGGACGCACGCTATCGCTGGGAAATCGGCCACTCGATGTATATCGAGCCACACCTTCGCTTTTACACGCAGAACGAGGCGGATTTTTACAAACCGTATCTGGTGTCAGGCACGGATGTGACGATTGCCGGGGCCAGCATCACACCGGTGCTGACCGAAGCCACCAGCGATCCGCGACTGGGCGCGTTTGATGCCACCACCTTTGGGGTGAAATACGGCATCGGCCTTGGCAAAGACAGCGAGCTGAGTTTTCGTCTTGAGCAATACCAACAGCAAGGCAAGGGAGCGTCGGCGCCCACCAGCGGCAACCTCGCTGGGCAAACGCTCTTCCCCGACTTGAACGCAACAATGCTGCAAATTGCCTACTCGTTCCGCTGGTAGCCTCCGTGCGGGCAGGCCCAGA
>JAUXNL010000042.1 GCA_030684415.1 Moraxellaceae bacterium
AGCCGTTTCATGTCCATCCATGTCGCCCTTAATCATGTCAGCGATTACCAGTACGACCGCCCGGTAAACCTGGGCCCGCACCTTGTTCGCCTCCGCCCTGCACCACATTGTCGCACGCGCATCCTCTCGTACTCGCTCAAGGTCAGTCCGGAAAAGCACTTCATCAACTGGCAGCAAGACCCGCAGGCTAACCACACGGCGCGGCTGGTGTTTCCGGAGAAGACCACACGCCTGCGCGTCGAGGTCGATCTGGTGGCCGAGATGTCGGTGTTCAATCCCTTCGACTTTTTTCTGGAGCCGCATGCCGAGAAGTTCCCCTTTGCCTATGGCGACAAGGGGCTGGTGCACGAGCTGGCGCCGTTTCTGGTGAAAACGGCGCTAACGCCGAAGTTTGCGGCGTATGTGGAGGCGATTCCGCGCACGCCCACGCCGACCATCGATTTTCTGGTGGCACTGAACCAGCGCCTCTATCAAGACATCCGCTATCTCATCCGGCTTGAGCCGGGCGTGCAGACGCCGGAAGAAACGCTGACGAAAAAATCCGGCTCCTGCCGCGATTCCGCTTGGCTGCTGGTGCAGATGTTCCGCCATATCGGGCTGGCGGCGCGCTTTGTCTCCGGCTATCTCATCCAGCTCACGCCCGATGTGAAGGCGCTGGATGGTCCTTCCGGCCCGACCGAGGATTTCACCGATCTGCACGCCTGGTGCGAGGTGTTTTTGCCGGGCGCTGGCTGGATTGGCCTCGACCCCACCTCGGGCCTGTTTGCGGGGGAGGGGCATTTGCCGCTGGCCTGTTCGCCACGCCCGACGTCGGCGGCGCCCATCAGTGGGCTGATTGATGAGTGCGAGTGTGTGTTCGAGCACCACATGAAAGTCACGCGTATCCACGAGTCGCCGCGCGTCACCAAGCCCTACACGCCGGAGCAGTGGCAGAAAATCGAAGCGCTCGGCCATGCGATTGACGCCGACCTCGACAAAATGGATGTGCGCCTGACCATGGGCGGCGAGCCGACGTTCGTCTCTGTGGATGATCCGGATGGCGCCGAGTGGAATACCGCGGCGCTGGGGCCAACCAAGCGGCTGCGCGCGGCTGAGCTTTTTCATCGGCTGCGCAATCATTACGCGCCGCTTGGCCTGGTGCATTTTGGCCAGGGTAAGTGGTATCCGGGCGAGCAATTGCCGCGCTGGTCGCTCAACTGTTTCTGGCGTCGTGATGGCGAGCCTATCTGGATTGATCCGGCACTGATTGCCGATGAAAAAAGCCATTATGGGGCGGATGCCGTGATGGCGGCGGAATTCCTGCAGGGCGTGGCCGAGCGTTTGGGCGTGGCGCCGGAATTCATTTTCCCGGCCTATGAAGATCTTTTCTATTACATGTGGCGTGAGCGCCGTCTGCCCGAAAATGTGGATGCGCTGGATTCGCGCGTGCAAGACCCGATGGAGCGGGCGCGGCTGATGAAGGTGTTCAGTCAGGGGCTCGACAAGGTGATCGGCCATGTCTTGCCGCTGGCGCGCAACGCAGCGGGTTCTGCCTGGCAAAGCGGGCGCTGGTTCCTGCGCAGCGAGCATTGCTATCTGGTGCCCGGCGATTCGCCTGTCGGTTACCGCCTGCCGCTGGATTCGCAGCCTTGGGTGAGCGAATCGGATTATCCCTACGTCAATCCGCCCGACCCCACGCAGAAGCAGGCGCCGCTGCCCACGCATGCGGTGCTGCGCCGGCAGGTGCAGGGCGAGCGTCCGGCGGTGGCGAAAGTGTCGGATCGTAAGCGCCCGGGGCCGGCTGAATCCGCCGCCGGGCTGACGCGCACCAGTCTTTGCGCCGAGCCGCGTGAAGGCCGGCTCTACCTGTTCATGCCGCCGCTGGATCGTCTGGATGATTATCTGGAGCTGGTGTCGGCCATCGAGGCGACGGCAGATGCACTGCACATGCCGGTCATGCTCGAAGGCTACGAGCCGCCGGCGGATCCGCGTCTGGCGCATTTCCGTATCACGCCGGACCCCGGCGTCATCGAGGTGAACATTCATCCGTCGGCGTCGTGGGACGAGTTGGTGGAGCGCACCACGCATCTGTACGAGCAAGCGCACCAGAGCCGGCTCACCACCGAAAAATTCATGGTGGATGGCCGCCACACCGGCACCGGCGGTGGCAATCATTTCGTGCTCGGTGGCGCCAGCGTGAACGATTCGCCGTTCCTGCGCCGCCCGGATGTGCTGCGCAGCCTGCTCGCGTACTGGCACAACCATCCGTCCTTGTCGTATCTGTTTTCGGGCCTGTTCATCGGGCCGACTTCGCAGGCGCCGCGTGTGGATGAAGCCCGCAACGATTCGCTGTATGAGCTGGAAATCGCCTTCCGCCAGATTCCGGACCCGGATGAAGGCGCGGCGGGCATGCCGCCCTGGCAGCTCGACCGTCTGCTGCGCAACCTGCTGATTGATGTCACTGGCAACACGCACCGCGCCGAGTTCTGCATCGACAAGCTCTACTCACCGGATGGCACCACGGGCCGCCTTGGCCTGCTGGAGCTGCGCGCGTTTGAAATGCCGCCGCATGCCGAAATGAGTTTGGCGCAACAACTGTTGCTGCGCGCGTTGGTCGCCACCTTCTGGCAGCGGCCCTACAAGCCGGCACGTTTGGCGCGCTGGGGCACGGAGCTGCACGACCGCTTCATGCTGCCGTATTTTGTGGAGCAGGATTTTGCCGATGTGATGGCCGATCTCAATCTCGCCGGGTATCCGGTGGAGAAGGCCTGGTTCGATCCGCATTTCGAATTCCGCTTCCCGCGCTTTGGTGATCTGGCGGTGAACGGTATCGAGCTGGAAATCCGCCATGCGCTCGAGCCCTGGCATGTGATGGGCGAGGAGGGCACGGCGGGTGGCACGGTGCGGCATGTGGATTCGTCGCTGGAGCGCGTGCAGGTGCATGTGACGGGCATGGCGCCGGAGCGCTATGTGCTCACCTGCAATGGTGAAACCGTGCCGCTGCGCCCGACCGGCAAGGTGGGCGAGTTTGTGGGGGGCGTGCGCTACCGCGCCTGGCAGCCGCCGTCTTGCTTGCATCCGCTGATTGGCGTGCACTCGCCGCTGGTGTTCGATCTGGTGGACACCTGGAACGAGCGTTCGCTGGCGGGCTGCCAGTATCACGTCATGCATCCCGGTGGGCGCAATTACGCCGGCTTTCCGGTCAATTCTTACGAGGCCGAAAGCCGCCGGCTGGCGCGCTTCTTCCGCATGGGGCATACCGCGGGCCGCAAGGTGGTGAAGCCGGCGCCGGCGAGTGCGGACCATCCCTTCACGCTCGACCTGCGCCGGCCACAGGGCTGACCGCTTGGCGCCACTGCGTGTGCCTGCGCTGCTGTGTTTGCAGCGACGCCAGCGCTTGCAGAGGCACCGGCGTTGCCGCTTGGAATCTTGCAAGGGCCTCACTGTGTCGCTTTAACAGCTTGCTGAGAGGCCCGGGATGGGCGTTTTTCAGCAAACTGTTAACGGAACGGTTTGGCCTGTGCAAGCGCCGGTGGTGGCACTGGCCTGCTACCATCGGCAGCGCTTGGCACCCGCGACGGTCCTTCCCGACAAACGCCGCCTGACGTTACCGACGCCTGACAAGAATCCGCCCATGCCCGATCTGCTTGCCGCTTACCCGCATGACCCCGCCTGCTTCGACGAAGTGCGCGCGGCCGACGGCGCTCCCCATCCGCACTGGGAGGGATTTGCCCGCGTGCTGGGCACGTTCACGCCGGCACAGATGCAGCAGCGTCAGGATCTGGTGAATCGCCTCGTGCACGAGAACGGCATCACCTACAACATTTACGGCGACGCCAACGGCCTGAACCGACCTTGGCGGCTTGGGCCGTTGCCTAATCTGATTCCGGCTGACGAGTGGGCCGGCATCGCCAGCGGCATTGCGCAGCGCGCAGCCGTGCTCGACCGGATACTGGCCGATATTTATGGCAACCAGTCGTTGCTGAAAAACGGCTTGCTGCCGCCGGAGCTGATTTTCGGGCACAACAATTTTCTCTGGCCCTGCGTCGGCATCCGTCCGGCGGGTGGGCGCTTCTTGCATCTGTATGCCGCCGATCTGGCGCGGGCACCCGATGGCCAATGGTGGGTGATGGCGGATCGCACGCAAACGCCGTCCGGCATGGGCTATGCGCTGGAAAACCGGCAGATCATCGCGCGTGCCTTTCCCACGCTGTACCGCCAGTTGCGCGTGCAGACCCTGAACAATGCCGTGGCGGCGCTGCAACAGAATCTGGCACGGCTGGCGCCGTCGGATGGCGAGCCGCCGCTGACGGTGTTGCTCTCGCCCGGCCGCTATAACGAAACCTATTTCGAGCATGTGTATCTCGCGCGCCAACTGGGCATGCCCTTGGTGGAAGGCAGCGATCTCACCGTGCGCCAGCCCTGCGTGTATCTGAAAACGCTGAACGGTCTGAAACGGGTGCACGCCATTCTGCGCCGTCTGGATGATGATTTTTGCGACCCGCTGGAGTTGCGCAGCGACTCTGCTCTCGGCGTGCCGGGCCTGCTCGAGGCCGTGCGCGCCGGCACCGTGGTGATGGCGAACGCGCTCGGCACCGGTGTGCTGGAGTCGCCGGGGCTGCTCGGCTTCCTGCCTGCGATTTGCCAGCATTTTTATGGTGAGGAGCTGGAAATTCCGTCGGTGGCCTCGTGGTGGTGTGGCGAAACGCCGGTGATGGAAGATGCGCTGGCCAAGCTGGCGGATCTTGTCATCAAGCCGGCGTTTCCATCGCAGAATTTTGAGCCGGTGTTCGGGCGCACGCTCGATGCGGCCGGGCTGGCAGAGCTGGCCGCGCGTATTCGCCGCCGCCCGCAGGCGTATGTGGCGCAGGAGCGTGTGCAACTGGCGCGCTCGCCGGTGTGGTCGCCTCAGGACGGCGCTTTCCATCCGCACGCCACCGGCATGCGCGTGTACGCGATTGCCACTGAGCGTGGCTATGTGGTGATGCCCGGCGGTCTTACACGTGTGGCGGGTGACGATGCCGCCGGCGTGGTGTCGATGCAGCGCGGTGGCCTCAGCAAAGACACCTGGGTGTGCTTCAGTGATGTCCGGCGTACAGAAGTACCCGCCGTGCGTCGTCTAGGCGTCAGCGATTTGCTGCGCCAAGACCCGAACCTGCCCTCGCGCACCGCCGAAAACCTGTTCTGGCTCGGTCGTTATGCCGAACGCTGCCGTAATCATGCCCGCCTGCTGCGCTCGGCGCTGGTACGTGATGTCGAGCAGGGCAGTGAACAAGGCGCGGCGGATGGCGCACTGGCGATGGCGGTGGCTAGCTGCCGCCACCTCGGCCTGTTGCCTGACGGCGACGACATTGATGTCGCGCTGCTGGCCGCCGTGTGCGACAGCGATCATGCGGGCAGCCTGGCCAGCCAGTTGCGTGCGCTGATTGGCGCCGCCTCGCAGGTGCGTGGCCGGCTCTCGCAGGAAAACTGGGGCGCCATCGTCGAGCTGCAGCAAGAGGCCGACAGTCTCGATCCGGCACAACTCGATCCGGCAGAAGCGTTATCGTTTCTGGATCGCCTGCTGATGTCGCAGTCGTCGCTGGCCGGTTTTGCGCTCGACAACATGACGCAGGATGCCGGCTGGCGATTCTTGATGATCGGCCGCCGTCTTGAACGTTTACAGTTTCTCGCTGATATCACGGCGCTGGTGCTGCGCCAGCCCGGCGCTGCCTCTACGGCCGCGCTCGACTGGTTGCTGGAAATGGCCGACAGCACGATTACCTATCGCAGCCGCTATCTCTCCAGCGCGCAATTGATTCCGGTGCTGGATCTGGTGCTGCTCGATCCGGGCAATCCGCATGCGCTCATGTTCCAGTTGCACAAGCTGATGCAGACGCTGGATCTGCTCGGTGACATGAATGATTACGGACTGGCCGATCTCACCGCGAAACTGGAATCGCTGGAGCTGGCCGTGCTCGAAAGTGAAATGGCCTATGGCAGCCGCCTGCAAGGCGCGCTGTTCATGCTCGCCAGCCTGCTGCACACCGTGGCCGTCGAAGGGCGCGGCCTTTCCGACCAGATCGGCCTGCGCTATTTCGCGCATATCGATACCGTCAGCCAGACCACGGCCTCGGCCTGAGACTCCCATCATGGCCCGCTACCGCATCACCCACGACACCGATTACCACTACAGCGCCCCCGTGCCGCATTCGCAGCAATTGCTGCATTTACAGCCGCGGCCGTTGGCGTACCAGCATATTTTATCGCAGCAGTTGCACATCACGCCGCCACCAACACGCGAAACTGCCGACTGGGATTTCTTCGGCAATCCCTGCACGCATCTTGAATTCACGCAGCCGCATTTGCGCTTATCGGTGTCGGCCGAAACCCATATCGAGGTGATGTCGCGGCAATGGCCTGAATTTGCGGCCAGCGCGCCGTGGGAGCAGGTGGTGGAGCATTGTCGTTACACTGGTGATCCGCTGGGTGATGAGTTGCTTGCTGCGCTGGTGTTCCGCCAGGAGTCACCGTTCGGGCGCATCAAGCATTTGTTCGCGGATTTTGCCGCTGACTGCTTTTTAACGGGGCGCCCGCTGTTGGAGGCCACCAACGCCCTGATGCTGAAAATCCACAGCGAATTCACCTTCGATGCCGAGGCCACGCAAATTGCCACGCCACTGGCGCAGGTGCTCGAGGAACGGCGAGGGGTGTGCCAGGACTTTGCACATCTCATGATGTCGTGTCTGCGCTCGCTCGGATTGCCGGCGCGCTATGTCAGCGGCTATCTGCTCACCGAGCCGCCACCGGGGCAAGAACGTCTGATTGGCGCCGATGCCTCGCATGCGTGGGTGTCGGTGTATTGCCCGGCGCTGACGACGCCTGCCGACGGGGCGGGGGAGCGTTGGGTGGATTTTGACCCGACCAATGCGGTGCTGCCTGGTGAGCAGCACATCACGCTGGGCTGGGGGCGGGATTTCAGTGATGTGTCGCCGTTGCGGGGGGTGATTCTGGGGGGCGGGGCGCATGAGTTGGTGGTGCGGGTGACGGTGATGCCCGAGTAACTGTTCGATCCCCTCTCCCTCCGGGAGAGGGCCAGGGTGAGGGACGTACTCTGCTTCGGCACTGGCCTTGCTTTGGTTTCGTCTGCTGATGTGGCTGCGCGGGCTACTTCTCTGCGAGAGGGGTTGCGCCTGCCCGGCGGGGGCCTACTTTCTTTGCTTCGCCAAAGAAAGTAGGCAAAGAAAGGCGACCCCGGGCCGTTCGCCCCGCTTTGCGGGGTTCCCT
>JAUXNL010000045.1 GCA_030684415.1 Moraxellaceae bacterium
CTCGCCCAGCTCGGTGATGTGGACCGCAGGGGAGGGGCCGTCTCCGCGCGCGACCAGCCGCCCCTCGGAAGCTTCGGCGATCACAAGGCCGAAATCCTCAAGAAAGCCACGCATCTCGGCCAGGTCGGGCGCCTGGAAACGCACGTAGGCGACATCTTCGATCTGGATGGGGTTCATGGCGGCTATCAATGTGACGATTTAGTCAAATATAACGTGACAAGCGTCGTTGGGCAATGGGCTTCTAGGGCGTATGTTTTCGAAATGACGGGGCGTCGCCTCAGATCGTGGCGTCTGTGGGTGACGAAAACGTCAGTTCAGGGGCGCCCGCTCCACGGGCGCGCAGTCGCGAGGGCGTCGGACGCCTTCATCAGGTCGTCGGTAATCAGAACGTCGGCGCAAGCCGTTGGGGCTGACAACGCCCTTCATGATCTAGCGGTCAGTCTCAACCCTTCGGCGGCGCCCCAACCCTCCAGCGGTGGAAAGCTGGGCAGAGCCGCTATGCCCGCTGTCCAAGCCCGCGCGGCCGGGCGCTGCTATTGATGATCTTGACGATGATTGACGGTGCGTCGTCCATTCGTACGACTGGAGAATTGTGGAAGTTCGATTGGACGACGGTGCCGTCCTCGCCGAGAAGGGCGTGCGGCTGGATGGTCGGGCCATCGAGAGCTGCGCGGCGTGCGGCGCTTCGACCGCCTGGCGCCGGCTCTCCTCGAGCCACGCTCGCTGGATAATTGGGGCAGGGAAAGCTGCTTGCGACTCGCTGAACGTCGACCGCTCACCCTTTAACGCCTCCAGCGCCACCTTGGCCTTGAAGTCCGACGGTTACCGCTTCCGCTTCCCAGTCATAAAGTCCGTCCTTCATCGAGGTCGAACCCACCTTGGCCAACTGTCCGAATTTCCGGGGCCACCTCAGTCTTTGGCCCGGGGCGAGCCGATTACGTGTCAATCGTCAACGACAGGCGCCCGACATCACAACGGATGGTGTGCGTCCCCGCACCCAAAATCCACAAA
>JAUXNL010000048.1 GCA_030684415.1 Moraxellaceae bacterium
TTCGGGCGGCATCTTGGCCATATGTGCCTGCATGTCCTTCATGGCTTTTTGCATGTCGGCCTTTTGCGCGCCGGCCATATTCGGGCCTTGCACATCCTGCATTTTCATTTCCCACAAGCCGGGTTTGATATTGGGGGCTTGGGCGGTGGCGCTGGCGGCAGCACACAGCAGCAGCGGCGAAATGATGTGCGAAATGACACGACTGGGACGAATGAATGCATGCATGGCGGGCTCCTGCCTCGGCGATTGGGTGACCTGCCGATAGTGCCACGGAGGCGCGGCTGAAACGATGTCGGCCGCCCGGTTTGTCTGCCATCCGGAGAGTCTGTCGACCCTACGCCAAGCGGGAGGACAGATAGGCAGACCGGCCCCGGCGGCATACCCTTCGCCATCTGCCATTGCCCCGGAATGCCGCCCCGCCATGCCTGTCCGCTGTGATCTATTTTGCGCCGTCATCGACAACTACGGCGATCTGGGCGTGTGCTGGCGGCTCGCTCGCCAGTTGGCTGCGGAACATGATGTGGCCGTCACCCTCTGGGTAGATGACCTCGCCAGCTTTGCGCACATGGCGCCGGGGCTCGACGCCGCCGCCCGCACCCAGCGGCTGGGAGGCATCACTGTGCGGCATTGGGACGGAGACATGGCTGAGGCTGTGCCCGGCGAGCTGATCATCGAAGGCTTTGGCTGTCCGCTGCCGGCCCGCTTTGTGGCCGCCATGGCCCGGTGCCAGCCGGCCCCGGTCTGGCTCAATCTCGACTACCTCAGCGCCGAAGACTGGGTGGAAGGCTGTCACGGTCTGGTGTCCATCGATCAAGCCACCGGCCTTGTCCGCCACTTCTGGTTCCCGGGCTTTACAGCAGCCACCGGTGGCTTGCTGCGCGAGGCCGGCCTGCTCGCCGCCCGCGATGCTTTTCAGGCCGACAGGTCAGCACAAGCCGCATTCTGGCAAGGGCTCGGCATAGCAGAAGCTGACGCCTTCTCTCGCAAAATATCATTGTTCTCCTATGAAAATGCGGCTATCGAAGCGCTTCTGGATGCGCTGGCTGAAAGCGAGAGCAGCACGCTGTTGCTGGTGCCGGCAGGGCGAGCGCTGGCAGATGTTGCGCGCTGGGCCGGCACCCGTGCTGCCACACTGACCCATGGTACGCGCCTCGCCCGAGGACGGTTGCGGGTAGTGATACTGCCCTTCCTTTCTCATGACGATTACGACCGCCTGCTGTGGGCCTGCGACCTTAACGCCGTACGCGGGGAAGACTCCTTTGTGCGGGCGCAATGGGCCGCCCGCCCCCTGCTCTGGCACATTTATCCGCAGGACGAAGGCGCCCATCTGGCCAAGCTCGACGCTTTTGTGGGGCGAGTGAATGCCGCTGCCGGCCAGCCCGCCATCTGGGCGACAGCCCAGCAGGCATGGAATGGCCTCCCGGGCAGGGAAGTATGGCCGGCCCTGCTCGCCGAACTGCCTCGTCTTGCCGTGGCCGCCCGCGACTGGAGCGCCAGACTGGCCACCCAGCCCGACCTTGCCACCGGTGTGATGCGTTTTTATGCCAGCCGGGTAGAATAGCCGCCTTTCGCCCACCCCCCTTCGGAAGCAAGACGATGAAAACCGCCCAGGAAATCCGCGCCGGCAACGTGATCATGGCCGGCACCGAGCCGATGATTGTGCTCAAGGCCGAATACAACAAATCCGGCCGCAACTCGGCCGTCGTCAAGATGAAGATGAAGAACCTGCTCACCAGCCAGGCACAGGAAACCGTGTACAAGGCTGACGACAAGATCGAGCAGGTCATCCTCGAAAAGAAGAACGCCACCTACTCCTACTTTGCTGACCCCATGTACGTTTTCATGGACGAAGAGTTCGAGCAGCACGAAGTCGAAAAAGAAAACCTGGGCGAAGCCCTCAACTTCATGGAAGAAGGCATGACCGATGTCTGTGAAGTGGTGTTCTACAACGGCAAAGCCATCTCGGTTGACCTGCCCACGCTGATTGTGCGCGAAGTGGCGTACACCGAGCCGGCCGCCAAGGGCGACACCTCCGGCAAGGTCATGAAGACGGCTCGCCTGCACAATGGTTATGAGCTGCAAGTGGCCGCCTTTATCGAAATCGGTGAAAAAATCGAAATCGATTCGCGCACCGGCGAATTCCGCGCTCGCGCCAAAGCCTGATAGCCGCCGCTTCGGCGTCTGCATGAAAAGGGAGCCTTGCGGCTCCCTTTTTCATTTTCATCATTACCTATCGGGCGTTCGCCTGATGTTGACGGACTGACTCATGAGCACATTACCCGCCTGCCCGAAATGCGCCTCTGCTTATACCTACGAAGACGGCAGCATGCTCGTCTGTCCCGAGTGCGCGCATGAATGGCCGGCCATCGCAGAGGCCGCGACTGATGTGGCCGAGGGCGCCCGTGTTATTCGCGACAGCAACGGCAATGTGCTGAGTGATGGCGATACCGTCACCGTGATCAAGGATTTGAAGATCAAGGGCTCGTCGTCGGTGATCAAGGTGGGCACAAAGGTGAAAGGCATTCGCCTGATCGAGGGCGATCACGATATTGACTGCCGTATTGAGGGTATCGGCGCGATGCAGCTGAAGTCAGAGTTCGTGAAAAAGGCTTGAGCCGGCTGTAGACAGGGCGGCAATGAGCAACTGGCCTTGCGTGCCCTCTGCTCCAGCATTCAGTGCTGCGGCAGCGCGCTGCGCTCCGTTGCATCGCAGAGTCCAACGATATAGATTAAACCAACTTGACTTAGTCTGGTGCAGCATCATGCAAACCATCAACATTCATGAAGCCAAAACCCACCTGTCGCGCCTGGTCGAAGCCGCCGCGAAAGGCGAGTCTTTCATCATTGCGAAGGCCGGCAAGCCCATGGTCCGCGTCGTTGCACTTGATGCTCCCGAGCCACAAGCCCGTCGCCGGATAGGCTTCATGGCCGGACAAATTACCGTTCCTGATGATTTTGACCGCATGGGTAAGGTTGAAATTGCGGCGCTGTTTGACGGTGACGCATGATCCTGCTGCTCGATACCCATTTATTGCTGTGGGCCGCGGGGCAACCAGAAAAGCTGTCGCCTGAGGCGGTCGCGCTTATCGAAGACCCTGCCAATACTCTGATGTTCAGTGCGGCCAGTCTTTGGGAAATCACCATCAAGTGTTCGCTGGACAGGCCGGATTTTCAGGTCAATCCGCATCAACTACGTCGTGGCTTGCTTGAAAATGGCTATCAGGAGTTGGCGATCACGAGTCAGCATGCGCTATCAGTCGGCCAACTGCCTCCGATTCATAAAGACCCTTTTGATCGCCTGCTGGTGGCACAAGCGCATGAGGAGGGCGTGTGCTTGTTGACGGCCGATGATCTGGTGGCGGCGTACGGTACATCCGTGCGTAAGGTTTAGCTGGGGCGTTAATTCGCTGCAAGTGCGACGGCCCTGACGGGCCGCGGCCTCTGCTCAAATGTGAGGGCGCTGAATGAAGTTATCAGCAGAAGAGCTAGAGATCCGTCGACCACTCTGGATCGCGCTGAGCGATCTCTATCTTGATACGGAGCCAGACTGGGAGAGAGTAGCTGCACTTTGTGCAACCTCATCCTTTGCAATATCTGAGCTACAACGCATCCTCTTTGATGAAGTTCATCCAGTAGTCTATTTGAACCTGTGGTCAACTGCCGGCGTCTGGGACGGCTTTGATCAAGACTGGCTCATAGAGTCGATCCTCTCACGTAAGCGCCCACCTATCTTCCGCCTTCCTTGGCCAGAGGAACGTCGTTACCCTTGGCGTGAACTGAAGCCACTAATTGTGTCAATGCGTCAACAGAGCGAGCACGCGCCCTAGCAAACGGCTGTGATCGTCAAATCAAGGCTTGCACTGCTTTCGCTGCAAGGCCCACTAATATTTCAAGACAATGTGGGCCCATGGCTGCGCCCCGCACTGCCCTACCGCCCATAAAGAAAATTCCCCAGCTCCCGCGTGAAGCGCAGCGGCTCGTCCATCAGCGGCACATGCCCCGATTTTTCAAAACGCACAATGCGAGCGCGCGGCGCGTAGTCCGCCATCGCCATCTGGCCCGCTGGTGGATAAAGCGGTGAGCGCATGCCCACCATCACGGTGACCGGCACAGAGCAACGGCTGAGACTTTCACGATAGTCATGGCCGCCGGCGCTGTAGGCGGCGAGATAACGTCGGGCGTCGTCGAGCCGGCTCAGGGGTAGCAGCCGCGAGGCCATGCCGGGCATGGCCAGCAGGCGGCGCAGCAAGGGCTCCATGGCCGGGCGGCCGCCCATCAAGCTGAACACTTCCGCCATGACCACGGCCACATCGCGTCGTGAGGGGGCGGGCAATTCGTTGAGGTAGGCCGCGGCCGGATACTGATCGAGCACGGCCTGCAGGCGGCGCATGCCGGCAAACAATTCGTCTTGGCGTTCACCAAAAAGCCCGTGTGGCCAGCCTTCCCGGTTGCCGACACAGGGCGATTGGTCGATATGCAGATAGCGTTTCACGCCTTCAAAGCCGTGCTCATGCAAAAGATGCAGGGCCGTTGAGCCGCCGAGCGAATAGCCGGTGAGTAAAAAGTCGCGCAGACCGAAATGTGCGATCACGTCTTGCACGTCTTCCATGTGATTGCGGAACACGTCGGCCTGGTTCAGGCGCAGATGGGCCGAGCGGCCAAAGCCGCGAAAGTCCGGCAGGTAAAAACGGAAGCGGTGCAGGTAGGGCAACAGGAACGGCAGCCAGTGCGAGCTGCTCATGCCGAGCCCGGGCAGCATGAGCACTGGTTGGCCACGGCCGATGGTGCGGACATGCAGGGCATGGCCATCGCGGAGCGGGATTGACGGCATGAGCAGCTCTCTTGGCGGTTGTGTCGGGCGAGGAGGGCGATTGTGCCTGTGGCAGCGCGTGCCGTCAGGCCATCTGTGCAGGTCGGGGCTTGGCGTAATGTCAGCTCGCCACTGTCCGGCCTCGCAAAAAAACAGGCCCCGCATACGGGGGCCTGTTTCACAGCAGGAGTGAAGAATCAGAGCCCGGCATTTTTCAAGCGGTTGACGTGCTGGCGAAACACGGCCTTCGGGTCGGTTTCAAGCGCGCTGACCAGGCCGAAGATTTGGTTCACCTCGTCGAGGTGGTTCATGCGGTAGTTGTCGCGGATGACCTTGCCGAGATGGCTGGAGCAGCGGCCCACCAGGCCGTCATTGGCCTCGGGAATCACCAGCCCCATGGCCGCAAGTGGAATATCCACGGGGTCGAGCAGGTTGGTGACGCCGCCGGTGCCGCTCCACGAGAAATACTGCACGCCATTGACGCTGTACGCGCCTTCCGCACAGGGGTTGGCGGCGGGCGGCATCCCGGCGGGAAAGCGGGCGTTGAACGCGGAGGCGCCGGCGGTGGTGAGCGAGTCCAGACCGGCGAGCGCATCCTGCTGCGAGCCTTCGCCCGAGAGCACGCCGACTACAGAGAACAGGCCGTTGACCACGCCGCTGATCACCGGCGCTGCAATCGGCCCTAGCCCGGGAATTTCAGTGGCGCCCTTGATGATGTCGGCCACTGGTGAGCCGGTGTTGGGGCCGCCGACGGCCGTGGCCGAGGCAATACGCGAGGGCATGATGCCGGCCACGTAGCGCACCGACTGACTGCCGTGGCTGTGCCCGATGATGTTCACTTTTTGCGCGCCGCTGATGGCGAGAATGGTTTGCACCTGCTGGAGGAACTGCTCGCCACGGGCTTCAGATGACTGGAATGAGGACACCTGGGTGACATAGGCGCGGGTGCCGTTCTTGGCGAGGTCTTGCGGGATGCCGTACCAGTAGTCCAGCGGGCCGATCTTGGAAAACCCGGCCATGCCGTGGGCAAACACCACGGGGTATTTGGTCTTGGCGTAGGTGCTGGTTTCCCAGGGCCAGGCGAAGACGGATTCATTCTTGCAGCCGGTGGAATTACAGATCTGGTAGTTGGCAGCCTGGGCAAGCGGGGCGGCCAAGCCAGTCGCTAGTAGTAGCGGGGTGAGTAAGCGCTTCATGACGTCCTCTTTTTCTTTTTGTCTGCCGCTCGGGATGGCGGCATCGGGGGCGGTCAAAGAATAGGCAGGATGTCGGCGGCCTGATGGGCTTGAAGCGGTCAGTGGAATAAACCGAAACGGCCAGCCGGCCGTCCCGCGACGAACGGCAGCGCAGGCGAGGCGCCTCTCGTCAAGAATGCAGCCAAAGCGGCCACGATCTTCCATTACAAGCGCCGCACGGACGACATGCCATGACAGGGACTCGCACGGTTCCCCCCACATTTCCGCCGGTCAGCGCCGGCATTTCCAACCTCGTCATGCGCCAGGTGCTGCAGCTTGGCGCCTTTCACGGGGTGGACATGACCGTGCTGCTGGGCGAGGTCGGCTTGCGCGAAGAGTGGCTACAACAGGCCGATGGCTGGGTGGGCGCGAAAGAGGTGGAGCATTTGCTCCGGCGTGCCATTCACAAGATAGACAATCCCCTGACCGGGCTGCAGGCCGCGCCGCACGTCAACTTGTCGATGCTGGGCGTGCTGGGCTATGTGAGCCAGACCAGCAGCACGCTACAGGGGCTGATCGAAAGTACACGGCGATTCGAGCGCCTGCTGAGCGATATCGGCACCACCACCCTGCATCACGAGCCCGGCGCTGCTGTGTGGGAGTGGCAATGCAGCCTGATCGATGACGAAGTGCGCCGCCATGTGATCGAGTGCGTGATCGGCTGCTGGGCCGGCATGTTGCGTCTGGCGCGGCGCAGCACCACGCGTCCGCTGCTCGCGGTACGCTTTTGCCATGCGCTGCCGGCCGGTGCGCAGCAGAGCCAGTACGACCGTTTCTTCGGCTGCCCCGTGCATTTCGGTCAGCGCGAGAATGCATTGGTGATTGCGCCATCAGCACTGTCGCTACCACTGGCATTGGCCGACCCCACGCTGCACCGAGCGCTCGAAGAACATGCACGCCAGCAACTCGCCACGCGCCGCCGCGACGCGACACTCGTGGATGCCGTGCGCAGTCTGGTGCGTCAGGAGTTCAATCAGGGCTTGTTGCCAGCGCGCGACCGCATCGCCAGTCAACTCGGCATGAGCGCGCGCAGTTTGCACCGCAAACTCGATGAAGCCGGCCACAGTTTTCGTGGTCTGCTGGATGATGTGCGCCTTGAGCTGGCGCGCACGACGTTGCGCGAGCAGCCGCATCCGGTGGCCGACGTTGCGCAGCAGTTGGGCTTTCAGGAAAGCCAGTCGTTCATTCGTTGGTTCAAGCGCTTGCAGGGCGCGACACCGGGGGAGTACCGCAACGGCTGAGGCGTTACTGCACGAATAAATGTGCAAGCAGCCAGGGAGGTATGGTGTATCAGATGTTTGCGCACTGCAGCGCCGAGCGTCTGCCAGAATTGCTACTCAAGGCCTGCAGAAGCGCTGCGACAAGCTCAAGGAGGCTTTGAATAACCTCGTTCGACCTGAGTCCGTCCCGCAGGCATTTCCGTTGCTTATCGAAAGGCATGCGCATCCGTTTCGACAGAGCTCCGTCCGAACGGCATCGCGCTATTCAGCGCTTCGCTGAGAGTGCATGCCGATGCTCGTGAAGAGAAATGCGTCAGGATCGGGAGAGCGCTGCTGATGCCGCGCCGGGCTTTCGTTCAGCTCGCCTTGCTTGATGAGTCAGCTGTGGCCCTGCGCAAGATGGCTAGTCGATGATTTCCGAGAGCAGAGCGCGGACGAGCTGATGCATTTGCTGACGGTTGCGTGCATCGATGGTGAGGGTCGGCAGCATTTCACCGCGCTCATGAAGCACCGCCCGAATCTGCCCAAGCGAAAAACTCATGGTGCAATCCGCATGCGTGATACCGATCACAATCGGCGTTTCTGGATGTGTTTTGCGCAGGGCATCCAGCCAGTACGTGCATTCCTCTGCGATGTTGGCGTCAGCGGCATTCAGCAGCAGGATGACCCCTAGTGCGCCTTCCAGAATGATGGAGCGCATGAAGGAAAAATGATCCTGCCCCGGCAGCCCGTAAACAAACAGAGGCGGCTCGCCGTCCAGATTGATGGTGGCAAAATCCATGGCCACTGTTGTCGTGGTTTTTTCGCCATATCCCCCTTCAAGCAAGGGCATTTCTGTGGAAACAGGTGCGGTGTCGGCAATGCTCGCCAGTGCGGTGGATTTTCCAGCGCCCACCGGGCCGGCCAGAACCAGTTTGATGTTGTCGGTTGTCATGGTGATTACGCTCCCCTGCTGCTGGCCACAAGGCCGAAGCGCGCCATCAGTTTGTTCAGGAATCCGGGCTCCGGCAACGTCTTTTGGGGGCGAGGCTTGGCGGGTGCAGGTGATGTTTCACGGGCTTCTTTCAGCACGCCAGAGGCTTTCAGTGCCCACAGGAGTGCGGCGGCCTCCTGCGCATCCATGCCACTTTTTGCAATGGCATCACTTGTCGTGAGGGGCGCTTTTTGCAGCAAGCGGATCAGGCTGAAAATATGGGGCACATCGCCGGCCACGCCGATATCCGGCCAATCGCTCAATTGATAGCGATTGTCCGGGAGGTCGGGGAATCGGCCAACATTTTGCAGCGCCGCCACAATGCAAAAAGCATCTAGCGCGATGCTGTACTGGTAGTCGTTTGTCACCGCGGCAGTGGGCAATGCTGGAATGAAATCCCAGTTCGACAACATCAGGTCATTCTGCGCGGCACGCAATTCCGCTTCAGATTGTGCATAGACGCGTGATCGTTGGCGATCGACAAGAATGCGGTGCGGTCCGGACTCTGCTTTGAAGACGCCCTTTGCCAGCGAGGGGACCATTGCCATCAGA
>JAUXNL010000057.1 GCA_030684415.1 Moraxellaceae bacterium
AACTTCTTCACCATCCGCGATGTGCTCAAGCATTACGCGCCAGAAGTGCTGCGCTACTTCATCATTGCCAGCCACTACCGCAGCCCGCTGAATTATTCCAGCGAGGCGCTGGATAATGCCCGTGCCTCGTTGGAGCGCTTCTATGCCGCCTTGACGGGGCTGGACCCTGCAGAGGTGACAGAGCCTGATGATGCCGCTGTCTATGAGGCGCGGTTTGTGGCGGCGATGGATGATGACTTCAATACCCCGGAAGCCTTGGCGGTGCTGTTTGAAGTCACGCGTGAAATAAACCGTCTAGTGAAGTCGGAAAGCCTGGCGCTGGCGTCACGATATGGTGTGTTGCTGCGCCGTTTGGGCGGTGTACTTGGTCTGTTGCAGCAAGATGCCAATACTTTCCGTCAGGCAGGTGTGGGCGATGCCGATTTCGTGGCCCGCGTCGAACGGGTGGTGGCGGCCATTGCCGAGGCTCGCAAGGCCAAGGACTTTGCGACCTCTGACCGATTGCGTGACGAGTTGAAGGCCAAGGGAGTGGTGGTCGAGTTTTCGCGCGACGGCATCAAGTGGCGCAAAGCGGATTAACAGCTTGCTGCCAAAATTTTCAGCAAGCTGTTTCCCGGCCAAGGATCGCCGGGTCGCGAGTCAATCACCCGTGAGTGATTGACTCTGCGTGAAGCGATGCTGGACATGTGCCGGAGTCGCGGGCTGAAAAGCCCGGGGCGTTTCCAGCAAGCGGTTAGAGGTCGGCGGCAGTGATGGCCCGTGCCCGCACGCCGGCCTGCTGTTCGGCGCTCAGGGTCAGTCGGCGCAATACCGGCTCGCCATTCCGGAAGCAGACCAGCTCGCCGCAAGCCAGTGCGGTCCAGTCTTCGTCGCAGGTGAGGGGCTCGGTGGCAATGACCGCGACACGATCACCGGGTTTGGTGTGCCGCGAAAAATCAATGTCCATCTCGGTATCAACCAGACGTGCTTTGCCGAAGGGCCATTCGCGCACAACGTACTGCAGGCGGGTGGTGGCGTAGACAAAAAGTGCCTGGCCGTTGGACAGCAGGAAATTGAACGTGCCATGGGCGCACACGGGGGGCGCCAACTCGGCCAGTGCGTCGAATACGTCCTCGATTGACGGCGTGTGTGTGCCGAAGCGATTACGTAATCCTTCCAGCAAGGCACAGAACGCCAGCTCACTGTCAGTGGAGCCGACCGGCTGGTACATCCCGGTGAGGGCAGGGGCGTAGTTTTCCAGATGCCCGTTATGGGCGAATAGCCAGTGCCGGCCCCACAGCTCGCGCAAGAACGGATGGCAGTTCTCCAGTCGTGTGTCGCCAAAAGTGGCCTTACGAATGTGGGCAATGACGTTGCGCGAATGGATGGGGTAGTGCTTGAGCATCTGCGCCAAGGGTGAATGCGCAGCAGGCTGGTGGTCGATGAACAGCCGGCAGGCACGGTCCTCGAAAAAGCCGATGCCCCAGCCGTCGCCGTGATGGTCGGTGCCACCACCGCGCTCGGCGAAGCCACTAAAAGAAAACGTGATGTCGGTGGGCGTGGCGCAGTTCATGCCGAGTAGCTGGCACATGGTGGGAGCTCCGCGGGCGTTGACCGAGCATAAGGCTTTTGTTGCGGTGCCGGCACTCATGTATGAAAAAGCCGGAGAGAAGACGCCGGCTTTTGAGAGGGCTCAGCCGATGAGCTTCTCGCCCGCGGCAACGGTCTGCGTGATCAGCGTGGCGATGGTCATCGGGCCCACGCCACCCGGCACCGGTGTCCATGCGGAGGCGCGGTCTTTGATGGCCGCTAATTCGATGTCGCCCACGCCGCCCGGGTGATAGCCGGCATCCACCACCACGGCACCGTCTTTTATCCATTCACCTTTGATGAACTCGGGCTTGCCGACGGCGCCGATGACGATGTCGGCCTGCCGCACAAACTCAGGTAGGCCGTGTGTTCGGGAATGGCAGATGGTGACGGTGCAGTCTGCGCCCAGCAGCATCAGCGCCATCGGTTTGCCGAGGATGGGGCTGCGGCCCACCACCACCGCATGTTTGCCGGCGAGAGGGATGTTGTAGGCGCGGAGCAGGGTCATGATGCCGGCCGGTGTGGCCGAGCCGTAGGCGGCTTCAGCCATGCTCATGCGTCCGAAGCCGAGGCAGGTCACGCCGTCCACGTCTTTTTCCAGAGCAATCGCGTCGAAGCAGGCGCGCTCGTCAATCTGCGCCGGCACCGGGTGCTGTAGAAGAATGCCGTGCACATCCGGGTTGGCATTGAGCCGGGTAATTTCTGCCAGCAGCTCAGCTGTAGTGGTGGTGTCCGGCAGTTCGATCTTGAGCGAGCTCATGCCCACGCGCTGGCAGGCATTGCCCTTCATCTTCACGTAGGTGGCAGAGGCGGGATCGGCGCCGACCAGTAGCGTGGCCAGAATGGGGGTCCGACCACTGCGTGCCTTGAGGGCGGTCACGCGAGTGGCAAGCTCGGCTTCGATGCGGGTGGCAAGCTGTTTGCCGTCGAGCACAGTGGCAGGCATGAGGATTCTCGGCAGGAATTCGGGCGGCGCGCATTCTCGCATGCGCAGAGTGACCGGCCAAATCCCTGTCGCCGGGGGCGGGCGCCAAGCCTCTGAAAAGCCGCGAAAAAAGCGTTTTTTCCGCGTTGACGGGTATGGGGGCCATCAGTATGATGCGCCCTCGCATTAAGGCGAGCCGGAAACGGCAGTGCTGAGAGCACGGGGCGTAGCGCAGCCCGGTAGCGCGTCTGCTTTGGGAGCAGAATGTCGTAGGTTCAAATCCTACCGTCCCGACCAGTTCTCAGCTCTTGTGTTTGTTGCCCAAAGGTCCTGCCTGCGCTCGTAGCTCAGTTGGATAGAGCATCGGCCTTCTAAGCCGAGGGTCGCAGGTTCGAATCCTGCCGGGCGCGCCACTAATGCGAATGCTGTGTTGATGCTGTGCGTTGATGGTGGTCGTAGCTCAGTTGGTAGAGTCCCAGATTGTGATTCTGGTCGTCGTGGGTTCGAGTCCCATCGACCACCCCATTCCCCAGTGCTTTTTGTAATGCCGGCGTTGATTTTTGAATGCCACTGCCGTAAGGTTCGCGCCGCTCCAAAACAGGGGTTGTGCAACAAAGCGGGTCGTTAGCTCAGTTGGTAGAGCAGGAGACTCTTAATCTCTTGGTCGAAGGTTCAAGTCCTTCACGACCCACCATATATAAGGGTGTTCGCACCCGCCGGACAGGGTGTTAGTACCCTCCCGAAAAGGCGCCCCAGGGGCGCCTTTTTTGTTATGGGCCGGCCTTTAGACAAAGAGCCAGATGCGTAGGGAAAGAGCCGGATGCGGGCTTTCCTTCTCCTCTTCATTCCTTATAATGCCCGTCTTTTCGCGACGACCCCGGCCGAGGCGCAAGCCCTCGACTGCACCTGAAAACAGAGGACGCCATGCAAGTTTCCGTTGAAATTACCTCCAGTCTCGAGCGCCGCATGACCATTACCGTGCCGGCCACCCGTGTCGACAGCGAGGTCAACGAGCGCATTACCAAAACCGCCCGTACCGTGCGCATGGACGGTTTCCGTCCCGGCAAGGTGCCATTGGCCGTGGTCAAGAAGCGTTTTGGCGCCAGCATTCGCCAGGAAGCCATGGGCGACCTGATTCGTGATTGCTTCTATGAAGCGGTTACTCAGGAAAAACTGAGCCCTGCCGGCATGCCCACCATCGAGTCCATCAAGGATGAAGGCGATGACAGCGTGGCGTTTGTGGCCAGCTTCGAGGTCTACCCGGAAGTGAAGCTGGGCAGCCTTGCCGGCATCACGGTCGAGCGCCCGGTGGCCACCGTCAGCGATGCTGATGTGGACAAAATGGTCGACACCCTGCGTCGTCAGCGCGCCACCTGGACCGATACCGCGGAAGCGGCCAAAGATGCAGATCGTCTGGATATCGACTTTGACGGTTCGGTTGATGGTGAAGCCTTTGAAGGCGGCGCCGCCAAGGGCTTCAGCCTGGTGCTGGGCTCCAAGCGCATGATTCCCGGTTTTGAAGATCAGTTGGTGGGCGCAAAGGCTGGCGATGAGCGCAGTCTGAACGTCACGTTCCCGGACGATTACCAGGCCGAAGCGCTCAAGGGCAAAGCCGCCGTGTTCAAGGTCAAGGTCAACACGGTGCAGACGCCGGTGCTGCCGGAAATCAACGAGGAATTCCTCAAGGCTTTCGGCATTACCGACGGCGGCGTGGACAAGTTCCGCGCCGATGTGCGCAAGAACATGGAGCGTGAGCTCAAGCAGGCCATCAAGACCAACACCAAGAACCAAGCGCTTGACGGGCTGGTGAAGGCGCACTCGATCGACGTGCCTAAGGCCATGATCAGCAACGAAATCCAGCGTCTGCGCGAAAACATGTTCAAGCAGTTTGGCGGCAACGCCAAGAACATCAATCCGGAGATGCTGCCGGACGAACTGTTCGCCGAACAGGCCAAGCGCTCCGCCAGCCTGGGCCTGCTGGTGGCCGAAATCATCCGCAGTGCCGACCTCAAGGTGGACGCCACCCGGGTCAAGGCGCTGATTGATGAAATCGCCGAAAGTTATGAAACCCCGTCTGAAGTGGTGGATTGGTACTACGGCAACAAGGAACAGCTGCAGCAGGTCGAAGCCGTGGTGCTGGAAGACCAGGTGGTGGACCACATCCTGGCAGCCGCACAGGTCAGCGACAAAGCCGTTGCCTACGAAGAAGTGCTGCGCCCTCAGCAGCAGGGCTGATTCCAGGCCTCCGCCCGGCATTTCCTGCCTGACTCTCGTCACAGGAGATGCCGGGACCGGTTCGCGGCCTTGACCGCGTGCCCGCTCTCTCCGACACTCCCTCTGGCATCATTTCCCGACTGCGGCAGTCTGCGCCCCGCGCGTGCTGCTGTGGCCGTTACACCGGACAGTCGTTTCAAGGATCCAGCATGACCCATCTGATCAATCCGTATGCCGGGCTTGTGCCCCCCCAGAACCTCGGCCTTGTGCCGATGGTGGTGGAACAGTCTGCCCGTGGTGAGCGTGCCTTCGACATCTATTCCCGTCTGCTCAAGGAACGTCTCATCTTTATTGTCGGCCCCATCGAAGACCAGATGGCCAATCTGGTGGTGGCCCAGCTCCTGTTTCTGGAGTCCGAAAATCCGGACAAAGACATCAATATCTACATCAACTCACCAGGTGGGTCGGTGACCGCCGGCATGTCGATTTAC
>JAUXNL010000111.1 GCA_030684415.1 Moraxellaceae bacterium
GAAGTTGCCCAGCGACTTGGACATCTTCTCGTCATTCACCTGTACAAAGCCCACATGCATCCAGGTGTTTACATAGGTTTCACCGGTAGCGCCTTCACTCTGCGCGATTTCATTTTCATGGTGAGGGAATTGCAAGTCGCCGCCACCGCCATGAATGTCGAAATGATTGCCCAGGCAGCAGGTGCTCATTGCCGAGCATTCGATATGCCAGCCGGGGCGGCCCTTGCCCCAAGGCGAGTCCCAGGAGGGCTCACCGGGCTTGGCGGCCTTCCACAGCACGAAGTCCAGCGGATCGGTCTTGATTTCATCTATCTCGACACGCGCACCCGCCTGCAAATCGTCAAGATTGCGCTTGGAAAGGCGGCCGTAGGGCTTGAACGAGGACACGTCGTAATACACATCACCATTGCTGGCTGGATAGGCATGGCCTTTCGCAATCAGCGTTTCGACCATGGCGATGATCTGCGGCACGTACTCGGTGGCCTTGGGCTCGGTATCCGGGCGGATTACGCCCAGCGCATCTGCATCTTCATTCATGGCGCTAATGAAGCGCTCGGTCAACGCATTGAAGTCTTCGCCGTTTTCGTTGGCACGCTTGATGATCTTGTCGTCGATATCGGTGATGTTGCGGACATACGTGACTTTCCAGCCCGACTGCCGCAGCCAGCGCGTCACCACATCAAACGACACCAGCACACGAGCATGACCGATGTGGCAATAGTCGTACACGGTCATGCCGCAGACATACATACGCACTTCGCCCGGGTGCAGCGGCGTGAAGGCTTCTTTCTTTTTGCTTTCAGAATTATGGATAACGAGCATGGAGTTCTTCACTTTAATTTTTCCTCTCCCTCAGGGAGAAGATGAGGGCGACGAAGCCGCTCGGGGGCCTGCTAGCGCAGAGCCCCCTCACCCACACCCTCTCCCGGAGGAATAAGGGCAGAGGACGTCAAGCGGGCTTCCAGGAGTCGCGCAAACCTACCGTGCGGTTGAACACCGGCTTGCCGGGCTGCGAATCCGCGAGGTCGGCACAGAAATACCCTTCGCGCTCAAACTGGAAGCGATCTTCCGGCGCTGCTTCCAGCAAGGAGGGCTCAATCACGGCCTGCACCACGTCCAGCGCATGGGGATTGATGAAGGTCTTGAAGTCGACATCACCACGATCAGGCGCAGCATCGGTGAACAGACGGTCGTACAGCCGCACTTCGGCCACAACGCCTTTTTCAGCCGACACCCAGTGGATGACGCCCTTCACCTTGCGGCCTTCGGGGTTCTTGCCCAGCGTGGCCATGTCGCAAGAGCAGCGCAGCTCAATCACTTCACCCGCGTCATTCTTCAGCACCTCATCGCACTTGATGATGTAGCCATTGCGCAAGCGGACTTCGCCACCCGGCACCAGTCGCTTGAAGCCCTTGGGCGGCACTTCTTCAAAATCGGCACGATCAATGAACAGCTCGCGCGTGAACGGAATCACGCGCTCGCCCATTTCCGGCAGATTCGGATGCCGCGCAGCGCGGATTTCCTCAACCTGACCCGCAGGATAATTGGTCAGCACCACTTTCAGAGGGCGGAGCACGGCCATGGCACGCGGCGCTGTGTTTTCCAGATGTTCGCGCACGCAAAACTCGAGCATGCCCACATCCACCACGCCATCGCTCTTGGTGATGCCGATGCGCTTGCAGAATTCGCGCAGCGACTCCGCCGGATAGCCACGGCGACGCATGCCGGAAATCGTCGGCATGCGCGGGTCGTCCCAGCCATTCACCAGCTTTTCATCCACCAACTGCTTGAGCTTGCGCTTGCTGGTGACGGTGTAATTGACATTAAGACGGGCAAACTCGATCTGCTGGGGATGTGCAGGCGTGGCCAACGTATCGAGCAGCCAGTCGTAGAAAGGACGGTGATCTTCAAATTCCAGCGTGCACAGCGAGTGCGTGATGTGCTCCAGCGCATCGGAAAGCGGATGCGTGTAGTCGTACATGGGGTAGATGCACCACTTGTCGCCGGTCTGGTGATGGGCAATCTTGCGGATACGGTAAATGGCCGGGTCGCGCAGGTTGATATTGCCGGAGGCCATGTCGATCTTGGCGCGCAGCACACAACTGCCTTCGTCCAACTCGCCTGCCCGCATCTGCGCGAACAGGGCGAGGTTTTCTTCCACGCTGCGGTCACGATAGGGCGAGTTTTTGCCGGGCTCGGACAGCGTGCCGCGATTGGCGCGCATTTCTTCGGCAGACTGCGAATCGACATAGGCACGGCCCATGCGGATGAGTTGGACCGCGTAATCGTGCAGCGCGTCGAAATAATCCGAGGCATAACGCACAGGCCCGGTCCACTTGAAGCCTAGCCACTCGACATCGCGCTGGATGGCGTCGATGTATTCCTGCGACTCTTTCTCGGGATTGGTGTCATCAAAGCGCAGATGGCACTCGCCCCCCGCCTCCAGCGCCACGCCAAAGTTCAGGCAAATGGATTTGGCATGGCCGATATGCAGGTAACCATTGGGCTCGGGCGGGAACCGGGTAATCACTTTTTTGTGCTTGCCGCTGGCGAGGTCGTCGGCGACCTGGGTACGGATGAAGTCTCTGGGTTCGATCATGATGCCTGTGGGCCTGAAACGGCGTGCTGGAGCCGGCTGTTGCGGGCGGCAGGGCCGTCCGTAATGACAGTGCCGGAGCGGCCGCCTATGATAGCGACCCCGTCCGGGCCGGCGTCGGGAAAGCGGTGAGTCTACCCGCACGCTCCCTGCCCCTCAACCGGACCCTCCGCCGAAAGGCCTGATTTTCAAAGGAAATCCGCCATGCCCCAAGTCGCCCTCAACACCAGCCACGGCCGCATCGTTCTCGAACTGGACGCCGTGAAGGCGCCGAAGACCACCGCCAATTTTCTCGCCTATGTGAAGAGCGGCCACTACAGCGGCACGATTTTCCACCGCGTCATCAGCAACTTCATGATTCAGGGCGGCGGCTTTGACGCCTCGATGAACCAGAAGCCGACCAATGCCCCCATCGAAAACGAAGCCCCGAACGGCCTGAAGAATGAAGTCGGCACCATTGCCATGGCCCGCACCCAGGACCCGCATTCCGCCTCCGCCCAGTTCTTCATCAACGTGAAGGACAACGATTTCCTGAATCACTCGGGCCGTACCCTGCAAGGCTGGGGCTATGCCGTGTTCGGCAAGGTGGTCTCGGGCGCCGAGATCGTGAAGAAGAT
>JAUXNL010000069.1 GCA_030684415.1 Moraxellaceae bacterium
GTTGTCGGCAAGCGCATGGGCGTGATGGGTTGCCGGGGTCTGTTCTGGCCATGAGAGCCCGGCGGCAGACTTTCTTCAGCGCCTGACGCTACGCCCCGTGCGCCCCAGGCTTGCGCTGCATGGCGATGGCGTCGAAGGGGCAGGGCGCGATGCACAACGCGCAACCGGTGCAGCCATCAGGGTCATGCAGCACGGCCTGTTTGTCGCCAAAGCCGTCAGCGCGCGCGGTCGCCAGCCACAGCACATGCGGTGGGCAGGCGGCAACGCAGCGTCCGCAGCCAGTGCAGCGGTCGGGATTGATGACGGGCAAGGCGCGGCGGGACATGGCGTCGGCCAGATGAAGGTGGGTGAGCCAGTGTCCGGTCTGTAGGTGTGCCAGACAAGCCATGGCTGATGCTTGCGGGGATTCATCATTTCGATAATACTGGAAATATGGAAAACAAAACCGCTGTCACCCGTCTTGCCGCACTGGCCCACGACACTCGTCTCGCCCTCTTCCGCCGGCTGGTGCAAACCGGGCCGGAGGGGCTAACGCCGAGCGCACTGGGCACCGAATTCGGCCTTGCGCCGGCCACCCTGTCGTTTCATCTCAAGGAGCTGACGCAGGCAGGCCTGCTGCTGGCGCGTCAGGAAGGCCGCTTCATTCATTACGCCGCCGACTTTGCTGCCATGGGCGAGTTACTTGGCTATCTCACGGAAAACTGCTGCGCGGGCCAGGCCTGCGGAGTGGAGAGCGTGACATGCTGCCCCTGACGCCGCTTGAGCCGGCCCAGCGCCTGAATCGCGACTGTGCCTGCGCCACGTTGCAGCCAGAGCGGCTGCGGGTGGCCTTGGAGTCTGCGTCAGTGTCGTCGGCCGGCGTGGGTGAATCGGGTGCATCAGGACAGCTCGGCGTCATGGGCTGGTTGGCAGAAACACGGCCACACCTGTTTGCGGCAACGCCGGTGTTTCTTTCGGCTTCCGTGGCGGTGCGCATCAATCAAGCGGTGGCGGCCATCGAACAGGCTGCCGCACTGCCGGGTTGGACGGCGCAGGCATTGGCGCGGGCGGCGGACAGTGCGCGTATCGACCATGGCCCGGCCGGCGTCTTCATGGGGTACGACTTTCATCTGGCCGACGATGGCCCGCGTCTGATCGAAATCAACACCAATGCGGGCGGTGCGCTGCTCAATGTCGTGCTCGCGCGTGCGCACGATCCCTGCTGTGGTGAGTGGCCGGTGCTGGTGGCGGCGCCAAAGAGTGACTCGCCATGGGCGCAGGCACCGGAGCAGGATTTTCTGGCGATGTTCCGTGCCGAGTGGGCGGCACAGCGCGGGAATGCGCCACTGCAGCGTATCGCCATCGTCGACGACGCGCCAGAAACGCAATACCTCGCGCCCGAATTCACCCTCTTTCGCGAGTTGTTTCGCCAGGCGGGATACGACAGCCATGTGGTCGATGCCGCCGTGTTGCGTCATCACGACGGCCGTCTTTGGTGCGGCGACGACGCCATCGATCTGGTTTACAACCGTCTCACCGATTTTGCGCTGGATGAAGCGCGACATGCGGCGCTGCGTACTGCCTGCGATGCCGGTGACGTGGTGGTGACGCCGCATCCACGTGTGCACGCGTTATTTGCCGACAAGCGCAATCTAGCCACGTTGTCTGACGACGCCCAACTGGCCGCCTGGGGACTGGATGCCGCCGCGCGTGAAGTGATTGCCGCGGTTGTGCCCGCCACACAAGAAGTCACGCCGGAAAATGCAGACGCCCTGTGGGCCGAACGCCGTCAGCTCTTTTTCAAGCCTTTTGCCGGTTATGCCGGCAAGGCCGCGTATCGCGGCGAAAAAATCACCAAAAAAGTGTGGGAAGACATTCGCTCTGGCGGATTCGTGGCACAGGCATTGGTGCCGCCGGCACAGCGCCGTGTCGGGTCGTCTGGCGCACTCAAATACGACATCCGTGCCTATGCCTACCGGGGCCGTGTGCTGTTGTTTGCCGCGCGGCTTTATGAAGGGCAGACCACCAACTTCCGTACAGAAGGCGGTGGGTTTGCTCCGGTGATTGTGTTGCCCGACGGTGTGCGCCCGGCTTGAGTGGTGGTGTTTGTCCGTGCCAAGGCGGTTGCAAAACCAGAGGGCTGAGGTGCCAGGTCTTGAGCCGGGCTGATGGCTCGATTGCCAGGAGAGCTCAGGAAAGCTTTGTGGAGGCCCACTGATTTTAGTGGGTAAGCCCTTCGACGGGGTTCTCCTGAACTCTTCGGCAAGATCAGGGGAGCCTTGTTGAAAGACTCGGGCCGAACGGAGTTATCCAGAGCTTTCCTGAAAAGGGCGTTGGCTTTTTCAGGACGAACGGCTCCACGTTGTGCAAAGGCGCCCTGAAAAGACAGTTTCGTAAAGTAAATGGTGATCAAGGAGTCATGATGTCGACACATCCGTTTGACAGGCTGCCCGCCGGCAATGGCCAGCTCATTTTTACGCCGTGCCCGGGCACGCAACAGACGTCAGTGGACGATGCGCTGCAAACATTGAAGGCTGCTGGCGCCGGTTCGTTGGTCACGCTGATGAATGACGCCGAGCTTGCGGATAACGGCGTCGCTGACATGGCCGAGCGCGTAGCCGCGGCAGGGCTTTTCTGGGCGCAGTTGCCGATTGCAGACGATGCAGCACCAGGCGCCGACTTTGATGCAGCCTGGCGCGCGGCCTCGGCAGACTTATTAGCGAGGCTCGCTGCAGGCGAGGGCGTGGCGGTGCATTGCAAAGGTGGGTCGGGACGAACGGGTCTGGTGATTGCGCGCTTGCTGATGGCGCAGGGCGAAGCACATGCCAGTGCCGTCGAGCGGGTGCAGGCGCTACGTCCAAAAGCCTTGCGTCACCCCGTGCATAGTGCGTGGCTGGCTCAGTTTGCTTGAGCCAGGATTTGCAAGAGCGAAATTGGAGAGGTTCTGAATAACCCGGTTCGCGCTGCCCAGGGCGTGTTAGTAAGGCGTTCGCACAATGACCGGATGAATTGACGCGCCTAATTGGCGCACCTAACAGCACGCTGAAAAACGCCCATTCCGAGCTTTTTCAGCCTGGAGCGATTCCGGCCATGTCCGGAGTCGCTCCAGGCTGAGTCAATCACTCAAGGGTGATTGATTCGCTAAAAGCGGCATCTTGCCCGAACGCCGCGCTCAATTTTCACTAAAGGGTTGCCAAGGTCGGTCAGCTAACGATTGGGGCGGCGCCATCAGACAAAGGAGAGAAACATGAGCATCAAGGTAGGTATCAACGGTTTTGGCCGCATCGGCCGCCTCGCCCTGCGTGCGGCTTGGGATTGGCCCGAGCTTGAGTTTGTGCAGATCAACGATCCGGCGGGCGATGCCGCCACGCATGCCCATCTGCTGAATTTTGACTCCGTGCATGGGCGTTGGGCACACGAAGCTACGGCTGAGGGCGATGAAATCGTCATCAACGGACGCCGCCTGCGCGTCACTGCCAACAAAGCGATTGTCGATACCGACTGGAGTGGCAGCGATCTCGTTATCGAAGCCAGCGGAAAAATGAAAACGGTCACTCAGTTGGAGGCGTATCTGGCGCAGGGCGTGAAGCGTGTGGTGGTTAGTGCGCCGGTCAAAGAAAAGGGTGCGCTCAATGTAGTAATGGGCGTGAACCAGCATCTGTTCAATCCGGCGGAGCATCGGATTGTCACGGCGGCTTCTTGCACCACGAACTGCCTGGCACCTGTCGTCAAGGTGATACACGAGGCTTTGGGTATTCGTCATGGCAGCATTACCACCATTCACGATCTCACCAATACGCAGAGCATTCTCGATACACCGCACAAGGACTTGCGCCGCGCACGTGCATCCGGCCTCAGCCTGATTCCCACCACCACCGGGTCGGCTACCGCCATCGCAGAAATCTTCCCCGAGCTGAAAGGCCGTTTGAATGGCCATGCCGTGCGGGTGCCGCTGGCGAATGCATCGCTGACCGATTGTGTGTTCGAGGTCGAACGTGCGACGACAAAAGAAGAAGTGAATGCGCTGTTCAAGGTGGCAGCAGAAGGCGCACTGAAGAATATTCTGGGCTATGAGGAGCGGCCGTTGGTGTCCATCGACTACCGCACTGATCCGCGCTCATCGATTATCGATGCGCTGTCCACCATGGTGGTGAACGGCACACAGGTAAAGATTTACGCCTGGTACGACAACGAGTGGGGCTACGCCAATCGCACGGTAGAGCTGGCAAAACTGGTCGGTATTGCCTGAGCGTCGCTGCCAGAGTGGTAGCGTTGTCCCATGTGCCTGACCCAGGGCGTCGCCCTAAGCCACGGATTCGATGCGACGGAGCCTGTAGGTGCGGATTCATCCGATCGCCCAGAGTGGTTGGTGCACGGATGATTTTGCGCAAGACGAATAGGGTGGTGTGCGGATGAGTCCGCATCTACGCCGTGCTCTTCTCCGAGGGCTGAAGCTCGACCATTCATGGTTGTGACTCTTGTGAGTGCGGGTTCATACGAAAAGGCTTGGCGTGAGTAATGGTGCGTTCGCGAGTTTCCGAAAACTCTCTGTTGCGCATGTGGGTTCATACAAAATTTTGTCAGTGCGGATTGAGTCGCACAAACCAACAGGATGATGTGCGGGTCAGACCGCACCAATAGCGATCATGTCCAGACTAAAAGCACTCAGCCCCGAATTGCGCCAGTACCTGATCGTGACGGGAAACTACTGGGCCTTCACGCTCACCGACGGCGCATTGCGCATGTTGGTGGTGCTGCACTTTCATACGCTGGGCTATACACCGCTGCAAATCGCTGCGCTCTTCCTCTTCTACGAAGTCTTCGGCGTGATCACCAATCTGGTCGGCGGCTGGCTGGGCGCGCGGCTTGGTCTTAACCGGACGATGAATATCGGTCTTGCGCTGCAAGTGGGCGCACTGCTGATGCTGACCGTACCTGCCGCGATGCTCACCGTGCCATGGGTGATGGCGGCGCAAGCACTGTCGGGTATTGCCAAAGACCTCAACAAGATGAGCGCCAAAAGCGCCATCAAGTTGCTGGTGCCTGCCGATGCACAGGGCACGCTTTACCGATGGGTGGCCGTACTCACCGGCTCCAAGAATGCACTCAAGGGCGTCGGCTTTTTCATGGGCGGTGCGTTGCTGGCATTGGTCGGTTTTGCCGGCAGCGTGTTGGTCATGGCGGCGGTATTGGCAGTGGTCTGGCTCGCCAGTGTAGTGCTGCTCAAAACCGATCTGGGTAAATCCAAAGCCAAGCCGAAATTTCGCGACCTGTTTTCCAAAAGCCGCGCCATCAACATCTTGTCGGCTGCTCGCCTTTTTTTGTTCGGTGCGCGCGATGTCTGGTTCGTGATTGCCTTGCCGGTGTATCTCAGCACCGTGTTTGGCTGGAGCTTCAGCGCCGTCGGCGGCTTTCTGGCGCTGTGGGTGATCGGTTATGGCGGTGTGCAGTCATTGGCGCCGGCCATTACCGGCAAGGCCAGCGGCCGCTTGCCGGATGGTCGTGCCGCTTTTCTGTGGGCGGCAGCACTGGTGGCCGCGCCCGTGCTGATCGCGCTCGGCCTTGGCAGCAGCTTGCCGGCGTTACCGGTGCTACTCGGCGGGCTGGCGGTGTTCGGCGTTTTGTTCGCGGTGAATTCTTCGCTGCACAGCTATCTCATCGTGTCGTATGCCAAGGAAGATGGCGTCTCGCTGGACGTCGGCTTCTATTACATGTCCAACGCCATGGGGCGTTTGGTCGGCACGCTGCTCTCGGGCTGGGTGTTCCAGGCCTATGGCCTTGTCGCCTGCCTGTGGGTGTCGGCGTTGTTCGTGGCGCTGGCTGCAGTGATATCCCTTGGGCTGCCGCGCCATCACGAAGTGGCCTGATTTTTTGCGGAGAACGTCATGGGGATATTCGAGCGCTATCTCAGCTTGTGGGTCGGTTTAGGGATTGTGTCGGGCGTTGTGCTGGGCTCGGTGGTGCCGGCATTCTTTGAATCGGTTGCGGCCATTGAATATGCCCGTGTCAATCTGGTGGTGGCGGTTCTGATCTGGCTGATGATTTATCCGATGATGGTGCAGATTGATTTCCGCTCTGTCATGGAGGTAGGGCAACGACCACGAGGCCTGTTTCTGACACTGGTGGTCAATTGGTTGATCAAGCCGTTTTCAATGGCGGCAATTGGTGTTCTTTTCTTTGAATACCTGTTTGCACCGTGGGTAGATCCGGCGACGGCACAGGAATACATCGCTGGAATGATTCTGCTCGGTGTTGCGCCATGCACGGCGATGGTGTTTGTCTGGAGCCGTCTGGTGCAAGGTGATCCTGCCTATACGTTGGTGCAGGTGTCCGTCAACGACTTGATCATGGTGTTTGCTTTTGCGCCGATTGCTGCCTTCTTGTTGGGCGTGACGGATATTGCTGTGCCCTGGGAAACACTTCTGCTATCCACACTGCTTTATGTGGTGCTGCCACTGGCAGCGGGCGTGATGACCCGCCGGCAAATCATGCGGCGGCGGCCTGCTGCATTGGCGGCGTTGCTGGTAGCACTCAAACCATGGTCGGTTATGGGCTTACTGGCCACGGTCGTGCTGCTTTTCGGTTTTCAGGCGGGCACATTGCTGGCGCAGCCGCTGGTCATTGCCATGATAGCCATTCCCTTGTTGCTGCAAACCTATGGCATTTTCTTTCTGACATTACTGGCTGCGCGTCTGCTGCGCTTGCCCAGAGCCGTGGGCGGCCCAGCTTGCCTTATCGGCACGTCGAACTTTTTCGAGTTGGCAGTGGCGGTGGCCATTTCCCTGTTTGGTCTGCATTCCGGGGCAGCACTGGCGACGGTGGTTGGTGTGCTGGTGGAAGTGCCAGTGATGCTCTCGCTGGTGGCCATGATCAATCGCTTTCCCGGCTGGTTCGCTGAGGAAAGGCCGGTGCCAGCATGAGTGCCGATCCGCGCCCTCGCTGGCTTTTTGTCTGTGTGGAAAATGCCGGCCGCAGCCAGATGGCCGAAGCACTCGTGCGTATGCTCGGGCAGGGCCGCATCGATGTGGTGAGCGCCGGCTCCCACCCTGTGGGTCGGTTGAATGTGCGCGCCGTGGCGGTGATGGCAGAGCTCGGGTACGACCTCACGACACATGGGTTTACCGCACTGTCTGAGCTGCCAGCAGGTGAATGGGACAAGGTGATTACCATGGGGTGTGGTGATGCCTGCCCCTTCGTGTTGGCACGCAGCCGTGAAGACTGGCAACTGCCCGATCCGAAAGCCATGGATATATATGCCGTTCGTGCACTACGGGATGAGATCCGTGCCCGTGTCGAGGGCTTGCTCGCGCAATTGCCGAATGCTTGTTCATGAAGAGGCCTCGCGACATTCGTTCGCAAGCGCAGGCCAAGGCCCTGCGGCTGACCATGCCGCGCGCATAGCCGAGCAGGATGGCCTTGAGCCGCAATGACGGCGGATAAGCGGGTACGTCGTTCTCGTCGTTGCGATAGCGCGCTTCAGGGCGTTTTTGGCGCCAACGTCAAACCGCACGAAGATGTTCGAGCGTTTCCGGAAATTTTTCGACCAACTTGATAAGCAGCGCGGCATGGGTATTCGGTTTGCTTCTGCCTTGCTCCCAGCTTTCTACCGTTCGGGGGTTGGTCCGGATGGCCCGTGCAAAGACGGCACGCGATAAGTGCAGATCTTCACGCAACTTGCGCAACTCTGCTGGCTCGACCTCGGGTATTTCCATAGGCTCCAGATGTACCCGCTTTAGCGTCAGCTTCCCTTCGCGCTCGCCTTGAAGGGCATTCAGTCCCTCTTGCAACTCGCTCAGCATGTTCCGCTTCTTCATGTCATTTCACCTTGCAGCGGGTAGGTTTGCCTTTCGGCTTGGCTCGCGTCGCTAACTCTTGGTCCAACAACGCCTTGAAGATGTCCCGTTCCTTATCGGTCAGGTCGGCCATCTCATCCTTGTTGTAGAGGGTGAACAGCCAGAACTCGTAGCCCTGTACCCAGTAGTAGTAAATGACGCGCAGGCCGCCGCGCTTCCCCTTGCCTCGCTGTTTATCCTCAAACCGAACTTTTCTCAGGCCCCGGGTGCCGCGTATAACGGCTCCGGCCTCGGGGTTTGCAAGTAGCATGGTTTGCAGTTGCCGGTAACCCTGGTCGTCCAAGTAGTCCCCTCGGTACCGTTCAAATGGCGGTAACTCGACAAAGCAGGGCATGGGTGGGCCGGCTTGTGGCATAAGGCAAGGCTGCTGATTGGGGGCTGGTCAACTATACGCAATTATCGTACAGGTTGGCAGTCTGATCTTCCCCCGCTTAAGCGTTTGACCCGTCGCAGGCCCCTCGCTACTGTTCGCGTTTCATTTCCTGCCGGTATCCCGACATGGCCCGCAAACCCCAAGCGGTTGATTTTGAAAAGGCGCTGGCCGATCTGGAAGGCCAGGTGCATCGGCTGGAGAGCGGCGAGCTGAGCCTGGAGGAGGCGCTGAAGGCCTTCGAGTCCGGCATCCGCCTGACGCGGGAGTGCCAGCAGGCCTTGGCCGAGGCCGAGCAAAAGGTGCAGTTGCTGCTGGAAAAGAGCGATGGCAGTACCGAGCGCACCGACTTCTTCGAGGATGAGGATGAAAACGCCTGAGCTGCTCGCCGCCACCCAGGCACGGATGCCGCAGGCGCTGGAATCTTTTCTGTCTCGCCAGAACCCGCTTGCTGCGCCTTTGTCGGCGGCCATGCGCCATGCCGTGATGAACGGCGGCAAGCGCGTACGGCCGGCGCTGGTGTTCGGTGCGGCACTGGCCGCGGGGGCGTCGGGCGCACAGGCCTTGCCGGCGGCGCTCGCGGTCGAGCTCATCCACTGTTATTCGCTCGTGCATGACGATCTGCCGTGCATGGACAACGACGATCTGCGCCGTGGCCAGCCCACTTGCCACAAGGTGTATGGCGAGGCGACGGCGCTGCTGGCCGGCGATACCCTGCAGGCGCTGGCCTTTCTCTCCCTGACCGACAGCCCGCTGGCGCCCGCCGTGCAGGCGGCGCAGTTGGCCAAGCTCGCTCACGCGGCGGCCGATATGGCGGTGGGCCAGGCGCTGGACCTGGCGGGTGAGGGCTGTGCGCTGGATCTGGCAGCGCTGGAGCGTGTGCACCGGCACAAGACCGGCGCGCTGATCCGCGCCAGCGTGGCGCTTGGTGCCATGGCGGGGACGGCAGACGAGTCGCTGCGTCAGGCGCTGGATACCTATGCCGACTGCTTGGGGCTGGCCTTTCAGGTTCACGACGATGTGCTCGACGTGATTGGCGATACCCAGAAAATCGGCAAGACCGCGGGCAAAGATGAAGCCGTTGCCAAGTCCACCTACCCGGCTTTGCTGGGGTTGGAGGCGGCGCAGGCGTTGGCCGTGCGTTTGCATGATGAGGCGGTGGCAGCTCTGGCGCCGCTGGGCGCCGTGGCCGATCCGCTGCGTGAGCTCGCTGACTTTCTGGTGACGCGCGACCACTGACACAGCGCCGTCAGGTGCCTGACGGCGCTGAGGCTCTTTTCTTGTTTCTGGTTTCGTAGCTTGGGGGCTTGAGGATTCGGCCTTCGGCACTGGAACCGGCAAGCCACGGCATTGGCCGTTGTTCGCGTTCCATGGCGGCGCCTCGGCGCTATAATCGCCGGCCTGCCAGGAGCTGCGATGTTCACCGAAATCCCCCGCCAACGTCCCGATACGCCTTTGCTTGATCAGGTGTCCACGCCGGCCAGGTTGCGCGAACTGCCCCCCGAGGCATTGCCCGAGCTGGCGAACGAAGTGCGCGAGTACCTGCTCTGGTGCACAGGGCAGACGGGCGGCCATTTTGGTGCCGGCCTCGGTGTTGTCGAGCTGACCGTTGCGCTGCATTACGTTTACAACACACCGGCTGACCGCCTTGTCTGGGACGTGGGCCATCAGGCGTATCCGCACAAGATTCTCACCGGGCGCAAAGAGCAGATGCTCACCATGCGCCATAAAGGCGGCCTTGCTGCTTTTCCGCGCCGCGAAGAATCCGAATACGACACGTTTGGTGTCGGCCATTCATCTACCTCGATTTCTGCTGCGCTCGGCATGGCCATCGGCGCCAAAATGAGCGGCAGTGCACGCAAGGTCTGCGCGGTGATTGGCGATGGCGCCATGACGGCCGGCATGGCATTCGAGGCGCTGAATGATGCGGCGCATCAAGGCACCGACATGCTCGTCATTCTTAACGATAACGGCATGTCGATTTCCAAGAATGTGGGCGGCTTGTCGAATTATTTTGCGCGTATCTGGGCCAGCAAGAGTTATATCGCGCTGCGCGAGGGCGGCAAGCGCGTGCTGGCCGCCATGCCGGCCACGCTCAACATCGCGCGGCGCACTGAAGAGAGCATGAAGCATCTGGTGAATTCGCCGGGTGCGCTGTTTGAAAGCATCGGTTTCAATTATGTCGGGCCGATTGACGGGCATGATCTGGAAGCGTTGGTGACGACCATTTCGAATTTGCGCGATGCGCCCGGCCCGCAACTGCTGCATGTCTATACCACCAAAGGCAAAGGTTTTGCGCCAGCAGAGGCTGACCCGATCGGCTATCACGCCATTACCAAGATTGCGCCAGCGGCGGAGCGCGAAAAAGCCGGCACCGAAAAACCGGCCACCCCGGCGATAAAAAAACCGAAATACTCAGACGTGTTTGGTGACTGGTTGTGTGACATGGCCGCCACCGATCCGCGCTGTGTCGGCATTACGCCGGCCATGTGCGAAGGCTCTGGCATGGTACGCTTTGCCAAGGAATTTCCGGCGCGCTATCACGATGTGGCGATTGCCGAGCAACATGCGCTCACGCTCGCCGCCGGCATGGCGTGTGAAGGCCAGAAGCCGGTGGTGGCGATTTACTCCACCTTCTTGCAGCGCGGTTACGACCAACTGGTACACGACATCGCCCTGCAAAATCTTGATGTGACCTTCGGTATTGATCGCGCCGGTCTCGTCGGTGAAGACGGCCCGACGCATGCCGGCGTCTACGATTACGCCTATCTGCGCACCGTGCCGAACATGGTGATCATGGCGCCATCGGATGAAAACGAATGCCGCCGCCTGCTGACCACTGCCTTCGAATACCGTGGCCCTGCTGCCGTGCGTTATCCACGCGGCACCGGCCCCGGCGCCGTGATTGAAAAGGCGCTGACGCCACTGCCGATGGGCAAAGGCGTAAAGCGCCGCAGCGGCGAGCGCGTCGCCATTCTCGCGTTTGGCACAACGCTAGCCCCTGCACTTGAGGCCGCCGCCGTGCTGAATGCCTCTGTGGCCGACATGCGTTTTGTAAAGCCGCTCGATGCCGAGCTTATTCGTGAGTTGGCCGCCAGCCATGAGCTGCTGGTGACGGTCGAGGAGCATGCGGTGATGGGCGGCGCTGGTTCGGCCGTGAACGAGTTCCTCGCCGACGCCGGCATTGTGAAGGCGATGCTGAATATCGGCATTCGGGATGCGTTTATCGAACATGCCTCGCCCGCCGAGATGCTGGCGGAATGCGGGCTGGATGCGGCCGGTATCGAAGCATCGATCAGGCGCCGGCTCGGCGCCTGATCCATCTGCTGATTCATCTAGGGGTGAAAAACTCCCTTTTCAGGGGCTGTCTTTAGTCTCAATGTTGATGCTGGAGCGCGACGGCAAGGCGTCAGCTTGTATGGTGGCGGCTGCCTGGGCAATGAAGTGGAAGTTGCCCTTTGTGACCCATGGCAGTTGGTAAGATCCAGAGAGAAAAATTCGTCCTTCTCGATTAGCGATCGGGCACTCCAAAAGCCCTGTGACGCTGGTTCTGCAGCGGTTGGTAGAGTAAGTTTTTACCTGTTTCCCCGTGTGCAGTGTGTTCACATAGTATGGGTCGTCGGTGATTGTCAGGTGGTGCGCGGCATTGAATCCGGGCAGTTTCAGATATTTCTCAAGATTCTCGATATCTGCCCAGTAATCATACATGCCAAGATTTTGCGCGCCTCTTTTCTTCGTGTCGCTATTGTTGGAGTAGAGGCGAAAGCACTTGAGTTCGATGGCGGCAAGTGATGATGCATTGCCGATAGTGTGCTCAACGACGATATCTATTATCGCGATGAGGTCATCTGTTCGAACAGGGTGTTCAAGAATCACTTTGTAAGATTCGTCTGATCTTGATTCGTACAGCGGAGCAAGTAGTTGGAGAATTTGTGCAAGTTGTAACTGCATCATTTTCTCATTTCGAGGATTCAATAGTCCGCTGGCTACCTTGTTCGTATACAGATT
>JAUXNL010000073.1 GCA_030684415.1 Moraxellaceae bacterium
CTTGTCGCCATTGGTGGCCAGGAGCGCGATCGCCTTGCCGCAATCCATGGACGAACCGCCGCCCAGGGCCACCACCACGGCGTTGCCCAGGGCGCGCAGCCGCAGGGCGCCGGCCTCAACGTTTTCGTCGGTGGGATTGGCGGCGACCCCGTCAAACACCTCCACCTGAACGCCGTCGGCCGCCAGCTTGTCCAGCAGGGCGCTCGCTGCGCCGCTGGCCATCAGGCCCTTGTCCGTGACGATCAGAGCCGAGGTCCGGCCCAGGGCCTTCACATGAGTGGCGAGATCGAGACTGGAATCGACCCCGAAGACCAGGGTTGGCAAGGGACGGATCTGAAAGGTCTGGCTGGCGAGCATGAACGTTTCCCTGAAATGCTTAGATCTGTGAGTCGGTGAAGGCCGCCGCTACCGGGCGCTGTCCGACCCTGGGGCGAATGCCAGAGCCATCGCCAGGGCGCCAGCGGGAATCCACTGGCCCGAGGTCTGGTCCGGCTGGCGAGATTTCCTGCCGGCGCACCGCGTCATCGGCTAAGCCTTCCCCAGAGATACAAGCCAGGAGACCAGCATGACCGCGCAGGGCGAGGACTTCGTCTACGACGAGGCGACAGGCGAGTGGATCAGCGCTGCAGAAGCCGCCGAGCGGACCAAGGCTGACCGGGTCGAGGTGCGTGACGCCATGGGGACCCTGCTGGCCGACGGCGACAGCGTGACCCTGGTCAAGGACCTGAAGGTCAAGGGCGCTGGTCAGACCCTGAAGCGTGGGACGGTGATCAAGTCGATCCGCCTGACCGGCGACGATCAGGAAATTGACTGCCGCTATGAGGGGATCAAGGGCCTCGTTCTGCGCGCCGAATTCGTGCGCAAGGCCTGAGGGCCAGGCGGACTGCGCCCACAACCCCTGCGCCCAGGGCGCAGGGGTTGGCGTCGTTTCAGACTATTCGGTTTCGGCCCACGTCCGGCCGGTGGCGCGGTTGTAATAGATCGCCACGCTGGAGATCGTGCACAGATCCAGACGCGACCAGACCGCCTCTTCGCCATCGTCATAGACGACCTT
>JAUXNL010000084.1 GCA_030684415.1 Moraxellaceae bacterium
GCGGTCGAGGCGAAATTCTGGCAGAATTTCTGCACCGCTGCCGGGCGGCTCGACTGGATCGCGCGGCACGATGACCCGATCCCGCAAAACGCCCTGCAAGCCGAGATCGCTGCCTGGTTTCGTATACGTTCCGCGCCCGAGATCATGGACCTGTTTGCCGAGACCGACTGCTGCCTGTCCCTCGTGCTGGATATGTCCGAGGCACTGGCCAACCGCCAGACCGCAGAGCGCGAACTGGTCCGGCGCGCGCCCGACGGCGCCTTGCAGGCGCTGTTTCCGATCCGCGTGAACGGCTCCGCGCCCGACACGCGCGAACCGCTGCGACCATTTACCGCGCAGGCCCGGTCACCTGCCATTTCCGCGCCGCTTCGCGCTGACCAGTCTTCCGCTGCCCTGCATCGAACCAGAGAGTGACCCTATGCCCTTAGAGTGTGTCGCGTTCATTCGCATTCACGCGCCCCACTCTAACCTCTTGATAACGCATGTTCGAGAAGCAGAAAACCGGTTCCCACTTTTCTGCAACATGCTCTAGCGGGGCGCGATGATCCGCGCCTTTGTCGCCCTTGCGATTCCCGAGACCATTCGCAGCCAGCTTGCGGTAACGCAGTTCCTGCTGCCTATCGCCCGCCCGGTGCCTCCCGAGAATTTCCATCTTACACTGGCGTTTCTGGGTAGCCTGCCCGAAGACCGGCTGGAAGAGGTTCATCTGGCGCTCGAACAGATCACTGCGCCTGCGTTTTCGCTGCGCCTTTCCGGGATGGGCGTGTTCGGTGGCGACAAGCCGCGCTCGGTGCATGCCATGCTCGCGCCCGAACCGCTGCTGGAGCGCCTTCAGGCCAAGATTGCGCGCGCGGTCGTGAGCGCAGGCGTGGCACTGGAATCGCGCCGCTTCACCCCCCACATCACACTGGGCAACTTTGCCCCGGGCGAATCAAGCGCCCCGGCGCTGGCCCATGCCATCGGTCAGATCGGCGCCTTGACCAGCGCCCCCTTCGCGGTCGATCATTTCGCGCTCTGGCGTTCGTTGCTTCGCCCCGGGGGGCCGGTCCACGACGAACTCGCCCGCTACCCGCTGGCGGGTTGACCCCGTGGCGGGCTGAACCCTTGCACCCGCTCCCCGCGCCGTCATAGGCTGCGCGACAGAGCCATCCCAAGGATTTCGCCATGAATTGCGTTTTCGTCCAGTTCCGCTGCGTCCCCGGCAAGACCTACTCGGTCGCAGCCGACATCTATGATCGCGAGATCGTCTCCGAGCTTTATTCCACCAGCGGCGAATATGACCTGATCGCCAAGGTCTATATCCCCGAGGGGCAGGACGTGGGCCATTACCTGACCGAAAACCTCTTCGATGTGCCCGGCATCTCGCGCACGCTCACAACCATGACCTTCAAGGCCTTCTGATGCCGGTCATCGTCATCACCGGCGCCAGC
>JAUXNL010000089.1 GCA_030684415.1 Moraxellaceae bacterium
GTCAGTGGTGAATCCTGGGGCCTGGACTCGTAATGTGGCTTCTGCGGCCTCCGGCCGCATCGACGTGACCAGCCTTATGCAGGCGCGAGTGAACAGTGCGCTTTATTGCGGTGCGGACGAATTTGCGGGTAATACCAACGTCGCCTTCCGTATTCGGGCGGCATCGGGCGTGCGCCGTGCCTACAGCTTCGAGAACGACTCCGAAAAAGCCCCCTATCTTTTTGTCCGCTATACCGCACCAACTGGCACCACCTGCAAACAGTTGCGCCGGTCTTCCTCGATTGCATCCGTCAATGACGATGCCTCGCAGAGTGGTACCGCTAATAATGTGCTCAATGCCGATACCACGCGGTTGCGCACCACGGAATATGCAGGCTTGCGTTTCGGCAATGTCCAGATTCCTCAAGGCGCCACCATCACAGAAGCATGGCTGACACTCACGCCATCGGCATCGCAGACAACAGCGGCAGCCAGAGGCACGGTGACCATCAAGGCGATTGATACCGTGGATGCGCCGACGTTCAACTCTACTGCTGCCGGTAGGATTTCCGGCTTGGCAACCGTAGGCTCGACGGTGTGGACGCCTTCGGCATGGACGTCGGGTGTTGAAACCAGCAGTGGCAATATTGCGTCGTTGTTGCAGACGCTGGTAAACCGACCCACTTGGGCCTCGGGGAATGCGGTGGGTTTGACGTTAACTGGCAGCCTGACGTCTGGTGGACCCGTGTTCAAGACCTATGGCAGCAGCAACGTCAGCAGCTTGCCGCGTCTGACCGTTGTGTTCAAAACCACCGATCCAGCGGCCGGTGTTTACACCAGTCGACAGGCCATTATCGACACTATCAACAACTTGAGCTTCTCCGGTGGTACGCCGCTGAACGAAAGCTATTTCGAGTCGGCGCGCTACATGATGGGGCAGGCAGCGACGTATGGTCGTGGCTACTTGCCCGCAGCGTATACGGCCCAACCTTATCCGGATGTGCAGGGGGCAATGAACGCGGCCAATGTTTATCAGTCTCCAGTGGGGGAGGCGACCTGCCAATCCAATAACATCATCATGCTGACGGACGGTTTGCCGTCAGTGGATTCGGATCAGGTGTCCATGGGTACGCTCTGCGCTGCGCCGGCTAACGTTGGTACGGTGGATGGCAACTCCAATACCATCAACTCGTTTGCCTGCATGGCCAACACAGCCAAGTTCCTGGCGGAAACCGGGCGCAACGGCTCGTCTATCAAGACCTACACGATTGGTTTCGGCCCGGTCACGGCCAACCCCAACGGGATGGCCGCACTGGGTTTGAAAGACGTGGCGCAGAAGGGGCAGGGCGAGTTCTTTGCTGCCTCTAACTCCGAGTCGCTGGCGGCGTCTTTCCAGAGCATTTTCTCCCGCATTGCGGATACCAACGGCACCATGGCTGCCCCCGGTGTTGCCGTGAACCAGATCAATCGTTCACAGCATCTCGACCAGTTGTATTACGGCGTGTTCAAGCCGGAAAAAACCAAGCGCTGGCCGGGCAATGTCAAGCGTTACCGTCTTGGCCTTTCCGGTAGCACCGATGCCATTCTGGATACGACTGGCGCCAACGCGATTGACTCTGACACCAAGTTCTTCAGTGTTAATGCGAGGAGTTGGTGGAGTGACGAGGTAGACGGCAACAAGGCAGAAAAGGGTGGTGCAGCCAGCAAGCAGACGGCGGCCCGCACCATTTATGTCGACAGTGGTGTGGCAGGAGCCCTGACCCTACTGAATAATGCTACTCCGCCGACGGGCCTGACCACCGATGATGTGAAGTGGATACAGGGCATTGATGTCGACGACGAAAACCTGGATGGCTCTACGACGGACATGCGCAAGTCCATGGGCTCGCCGATTCATGCCCAGCCGACACTGGTTTCTTACGGGGCGGGCGATGAAGACTTTGTCGTGTTTGTCGGCACCAATGACGGCCTGTTGCACAGCATCAATGTCAACAATGGGACGGAGAACTGGGCCTGGATGCCGAGTGATCTGCTGGGCAATATTCCGGTATTGCGCACCAACCCCGGTATTGGTGTTGGAGGAAAGCCGCTCTACGGGCTGGATGGAAACTGGACGGTGGTGACCTTGGGCAAGGGCGCGTCAGTACAGCGCTTCCTGGTGGGCGGTATGCGCCAGGGCGGCTCCAATCTCTACTCACTCAAGTTGCCGTCTGCCAAGGCGGGGGCGCCCACCCTGCAATGGGTGATAAAGCCTTCAATGACCGACTTCGCCAATCTGGGTTACACCTGGTCGCAGCCGGTACAGACCCGCGTGCGAGTGGGGGGGGTAGAAAAAGATGTGCTGGTGTTTGGTGGCGGTCTGGATTACGACAAGTATGAAGAGGGCGGCTCAACGGCCCTTTCTACGGGCGGGGATTTGGGACGGCAGGTCTATATGGTGGATGCCAGCACGGGCAGCGTGGTCTGGATGGCAACGAACGCCGGCACCACGTCGCCTACGCGCAACAATGTGGCGGCGATGAAATACTCGGTGCCAGGCCAGATTCGTGTGGTGGACAAGGATTTTGACCGGCTGGCGGATCACCTTTACTTCGGTGATGCCGGAGGCCAGATTTTCCGTGTGGACATCGACAACTCCTCCTCGGCACCGAAGCTGGTGAAGCGCGTGAATCTCCTGGCTCAGTTGGGCAATGCGGCAGAGCCCTCTCCTAGCAAGCCCAATGATCGCCGTTTCTATGAGACACCGGCGGTAGCCTATGCCCTAGATGGCGACAACAAACTCTATGCCGCTGTCGCAATGGGCTCGGGGAATCGCAATTATCCCGTAAGCGACAAGGACGTGCAGGAGCGCTTCTTTGTCATCAAGGATTACGATGCGGCCCGTTTTGATACTCTCAAGGCCACGGAAATGACGGAGGCGGGTGCCGGTAGTGGTGGCGTACCGGATCTGGTGACGCGCACGAACCCGATCAGGATTGCCGATCTGGCCAACGTGACCACCACCACCGGAGCCGCGGCAACAACAGCAGTCGCTGCCAAAAAAGGCTGGTATATCAATATTGGCGGTGCGGGACGTTTGGGCGAGAAAGTCCTCTCCTCGGCCTTCATTTTCAGCCGTGATACGGCAAGTGGGCTGGTGTATGAAGTGTCCTTCAACTCCTTCGTGCCGGACTCTGGTGCGGCAGTGACGTGCTCGCCGGTTGGCGGAACGACGACTGCTTGGTCTTTGCTGCTGGCCAATGGCTCGGCATCTCGCGACTTGAACGGTGATGGCACGTTGGATCGCTTCAAGGATGGTGTGGCCACGGGCATCACGGGTAGCGATGTGGGCCTGATTCGTCCGGACTCGACTGGCAACCTGAAGCTGAAAAAGCTGACGGGGACCGGGGTTGAGGATTCGGGTGACATCCCTGACGGCTTCGGTCGTATCCTGCGCACGCGCTGGTACGATCAGCAATAATCAAGTGTGCCGGCAGCAGGCCACTGCCTCCGGCACCGGTTCATCACAGGAGTGCAAGAGTGAGCGTGCCCAATATGAAAAAAGCGGGAGCAGCGGGTTTCACGCTGGTGGAGTTGATGGTGGTGGTGGTGATTGTCGGCTTGCTGGCGTCCATTGCCTACCCGTCATACAAGAACTCTGTGGTACGCGGAAACCGGTCGGCTGTGCAGGGCGACCTTGAGGCCGCCGCTGCTGCCATGGCCCGCTTCCGATCCCAGAACTTCACTTACAGTGGTGCGACACTGGGAACGGGCGGTGTTTTTCGCAGTACGTCGCCTGAAAGTGGAACGGTAGTCTATAACTTGTCGTTTGCTACGGGGGCTACGAACACGACGGCGGGAACGTACACGATTATTGCGACACCGGTTTCCGGCAAGCAGCAGGCGGGAGATGGCGCACTGGCAATTAACCAGGATGGGGCACGTTGCTGGAATAAGGCCAGTGATGCCTCCTGCACGCCTGGTGATGCGGCGCAACGCTGGAAATAACTGGTTGGTTTCAGCATGATATTGCTGTCGTGAAAAACGGGCGTCCTCAGGGTGCCCGTTTTTTTTGGTGGGCGTGCCGGGGGGGGAGGTGTAGTGTCCGTTTCAGCTCGGGCAACGCACCGGCTCGCCCGGCCGTAAATCCACAATTCCGTCATTATCCAGATCTTCTGCGACGCGCTGTCGTCCCGATTTGTTGATGATGAGCGCTCGTGCCAGCTTGGCGTCATCGTCGTCGGGGCAATATACAAAAGTGCCGTTCTGCGCCAGCGTGAGCCCGTTGCGCTGGTATTGCAGGCGCGTGGTTCCCCCGAATCCTTTCCATTTCATTTTCCCGTGTGTGATGGCGGGGAAAATGGTGATGAAGTTTTCATGATCGGGCACGGTGCTGTTGCTGGCAAAGACGAACAGCGGCTGCGTCCAGTCACTGCTACAGCGCACGCCATCGGGCGATGGGCATACCGTTATGATCTGCCGGCGCGTAAGTGCAGTGTGCCGTGCCAGGCGTGCGGCCTCTGCTACCTGGTTGATGGCAGCAACGGCATGTTGCCGAGCGATGACCTTTTTCCAGCCGTCGCTGGCAATGCTGAGCATGATGCCGATAATCGCAACAACGACGAGCAACTCGGGTAGCGTGAATCCCTGTGCTGATTTCATGGCAAATCCTTTCGCGGGTGACCTGTCGCATCCTTGCGGCAGGGTGTGGTGCCCGACAATGCGGGTTTTGGCAGACTAGGTCGCTGATCGGTTTTCGGCTGTACGTCATGGCAGATGCTGGCTGTGCGATTTCGCAAGGAGAAGACTGTTGCAGGTGCTGATAGTGGGGGGCGGAATCAATGGCCTGATGAGTGCGCGTCTGTTGCGTGCGGCGGGCTGTGAGGTGACGTTGCTGGAGCGGGGTGACACGGGGCGTGAGGCTTCGTGGGCGGGCGGCGGGATTGTGTCGCCGCTTTATCCGTGGCGCTATGCCCCGGCGGTAACGGCTCTCGCGCAAATGGCGCGGCAAGCCTATCCCCGACTGGTCGGTGAGCTGTTGGCAGAGACGGGGATTGATGCCGAGCTGGAGCAGTGCGGCATGCTGATGCTCGACGCTACCGATGCAGCGGAGGCGCTGTCATGGGCGGCGGCCCATGGCGAAGACATGCAACGGCGAGCGCAAGACCGTTTGCGCGCTGAGCTACCCGGCTTGGCGCCGCATTGGCGGCAGGGGCTGTGGATGCCGGCGATTGCCAATGTGCGTAATCCGCGCCTGCTGAAAGCATTGCGTGAAGCCGTGGTTCAGGCCGGTGTGCGCGTGGTGACCGGGGCAGAAGTGACTGGTGCAGAGGTAACAGGAGCGGAAGTGGTTGGCGACTCAGGCCGGGTGACGGCGCTAAAGGCCGCCGACGGGCGATGTTTTGAAGCGGAGCAAGTGGTGGTGTGTGGTGGTGCCTGGAGCCGTGGCTTGCTGCAAGCACTGGGTGTGACGGCTCCACCGCCCGTGCGCCCCGTGCGCGGGCAGATGCTGCTCTATCGTCTACCGCCGGGCCGATTACCCTGCATTGTGTTGGCGGAGGGCCGGTATGTCATTCCGCGACGTGATGGCCATGTGCTGTGTGGTTCGACGCTGGAAGAGTGCGGCTTCGACAAATCGGTGACGGAGACGGCCCTGCTCAGTCTTCACGCCTCGGCGCTGCGATTGTTGCCTGAGTTGTCGGATCAAGAGCCGTTGGCGCAGTGGGCGGGGTTGCGGCCGGGCTCGCCAGATGGCACGCCGTATATCGGGCGGGTAGGTAATCTGGAGAATCTCTGGATCAATGCTGGCCAGTTTCGCAATGGTCTGGTGTTGGCGCCGGCATCGGCACGTTTGCTGACGGACTTGATGACGGGCGGCACACCGTGCACGGACCCTTCACCCTATCAATGGAGGGAGGAGGATTAGCCGCCGTATCTTCGAGAGGTTAACCATGCCCGACAATGCGGCGCTTCAGCGGCCTGTGCCGCGAGGACAGGGCCACCGAACTTTGATGCGTGCAACCTGATCTGACTTTCTGTGCTGTAAATTATGAGCGCTTCATTTGCCATCAGCGCGCCAACACCCTCAGCAAGGTCTTGCCAACGCGGAGGCAAGGCGCGGAAGTGGTGCTCGGGCTTTACGGCCACAGGCTGAAAAGCCCGAGCGATCATGCAAAATCACTCGTCTTCGGCGCTGTCGTCCAGTCCCATTTTTTTCAGTCGGTAGCGCAGCGAGCGGAATGTCATGCCGAGCTTGCGCGCCGCGGCGGTACGGTTCCAGCGTGTTTCTTCCAGCGCCTTCAGGATGGCCGTTTTCTCGATTTCAAAGAGGTAGTCCTCCAGCGCGCCGCCATGCGCTTCGGCCATTGTGCTGGTGGGCGCATTGGCGGATGCCATGCTGCTGGTGCCGAGGGGGATGGCGGCATGATCCGGCAGTTGCAGGTGTTCGGGCTGAATGGCGCCTTGGTCTGACAGCGTTAAGGCCCGCTCCAGAATGTTCTGCAATTCGCGCACATTGCCCGGAAAAGCGTAGTGCCGCAGCGCCGCTCGTGCGGTGTCACTGAGTGCAGGCTCTGGCACGCCCCACTCGGCACTGAGCTTGGTCAGGAAGGTTTGGGCCAGATAAAGAATGTCATCGCCACGCTCACGCAAAGGCGGTGTTTTTACCTGGATGACATTGATGCGATAGAACAAGTCTTGCCGGAAACGGCCCGCTTCAACTTCGGCAGCCAGATCTTTATGTGTGGCGCTGACAATGCGCACATTCACAGAGACTTCACGCGAATGGCCAACCGGCCGTATGGATTTTTCCTGAATCGCGCGCAGCAGCTTTACCTGCATGGCCAGTGGCAAGTCGGCTACTTCGTCGAGGAAAAGCGTGCCTTCGTGTGCCGCCTGAAACAGGCCTTGTTTATCTTCGGTGGCGCCTGTGAAACTGCCTTTCTTGTGGCCGAAAAACTCGCTTTCCATCAGTTCGGTCGGAATGGCGCCGCAGTTGACGGGGACAAAGGCTTTTTCAGCACGAGGACCAAGATCGTGAATCAGGCGCGCCACCAGTTCTTTACCGGTACCGGACTCACCGCTGATGTAAACCGGCGCCTGACTGCGCGAGAGTTTCTGGATTTTTTCGCGCAGCTCTCGCATGGCCGGTGAGCGGCCGAGCAGACGGCT
>JAUXNL010000116.1 GCA_030684415.1 Moraxellaceae bacterium
ATCTGAATAAAAAAACTATCTTTTGACAACTGCCGCTGGTTATCGCGAACCCAATTTAATCTTTCTTCCTCGGAATTAAATCCATCAACGGGATAGGGCACACGGCTCGCAATCGGCGAAACTATTGACCTTAACGCCTCCTTAACGGGCATCCCATCTAATTTTTTCCGGTAATCGAACTCGGCACATTCAGTTTTGTATAGCTGCCTCAACGCCAAATCGACTGCAGACACGCCTTGATCAGAAAGAACGCCCACCAAGAATCCACCGAGGCTGGAAGGAGGAATGTCGCCTTGCTGCAAGCGTTTAATTCGCGCGAAATATTCCTCATCAGGTATCGAGCGTTCGAGATGGAAGTGCACCGCCTGATAATCACCACGCCGGATCTGACTACTAATAGTGCTAGGGGGAAGGCCCGTAATTTCGCCAATTGCGCCAGAAACAGACCGCCCCATGACGTGCTTAAGCAATTCTGGGGAAGTGAATAGATTGAAAACGATATCCGTCATAATGACTTTCATCCAAGAAGAAGTGCCGCGTGATCCTTAACGCGTTATTCGCATGATTCAAAAAATTCTCAGATCCATATCACCCAATTGAGCCGCTGGCGCTCATGCCCCCGGGGATTTGCTCTGCATCAGGCGCTCTGCCACCAGCCACAGGTCTGAGGGCTGGCACTCCAGGGCCGTGGCCAACTGGCCAATCGAGCGCACCGAGGCGGCGGTTTCACCCCGCTCCATTCCCGAGATGAACGACCGGGCAAGACCGGTTCGGCCGGCCAGGTCTTCCTGACTCAGGTCCAGCTCGACACGCCGAAGTTTTACGGCCTTTCCGAAGGCTTTGAGGATGTCCACGCCAGCGGCCCACCTGCAGATGTAATCCTGCCAGTGTCCGGACTTGCCCACCCACCAAAAAGACTCTATAAGAAACGCTTTGACCTCTTTAGTGGTCTTTTATGCCCTATAAGGCTAACTTCTGCCAGCACCGGGAGACCTGCGCCGCCACCTGACATCCTGACCCGTTTCCAACCAACCCACCCTGCCACCACCTGCTGACCGCCACTGGGCCCTGACAGCCCAGCGGACGTGTCTTGCCTGAAAAAAGGAGTTTCGCCATGTCCGATGAATCGACCACCGTCGGTTTGACCCCGCTACAGAAGAGCGCCATCACCTGGGCCGTCGTATCGCTGGCCTTTGCCATTCTCGCCGTAACCAAGAACAACTCGGCCATGGTGCTGGGCGCCGGCTTCTTCGCCAAATTCTTCGCCGTGATTGTCGGTACAGCCCTCGGCACGACCGGCGCCATGATCGGTGAAGGTATCCGTCGCTTTGCCCTGCCTGACGGCTTTTTCACGAGCGGCGGCATGGGCTCGATCATCAAGACCAAGCTGTTCTGGATGATCGGTCCACAAGCGATTGGCGCCTTTGTGGGCGTCGCTCTTGGCGCCAGCCTGGTCCTGGGCTGACGCCCGCCTTCCCCCACGGAGAGTTCCGCATGATTACCTTGCGTTCCCTGGTGCTGCTGGCCGGCACCGCCACCTTGCTGTCGGCCTGCGGCAACAGCGACCTCAACCGCATGCGCGGCGAGTTGATCAAAGCCTGCGCCAGTACCGGTCAGCATAAATCGGTTTGCACATGCGCGGTCGACAAGCTGCAGGAGAAGTACGGCGAAAACGAGATGGTCCGCATCTATGTGACCAACGATGTGCACAACGAGTTTGTGCACGACAACATGAGCTTCCTGATGGTCTGCGCCGGACGCAATCCGCTGCCGCCGTTCCAGAAGAATGTCGCGCCGACGCCAGCCCCCGCAGCCCAGCGCAACATGAACCAGGCACCTCCCCAGTCGCCGCATGAGGCTGAGTTCGGCCCCGCGCAGACGCGACGCCTGCCGCCGGGCGATGCCGACTACCTGGAGTATGAACGGGCGATGAACGATCCGACGTACGTGCCGAGCTATGAGCGTAATGGCAGTGGCAACACGACCACGGCCCAGGACGAGATTCCGCCTAACCTTTGATGCTCGTTGTCTGCCACCTCCCCCTGGTGGCCTCCCTGCCCGCGACCGTGACCCGGTCGTGGGCTTTTTTTTGTGCCGCAGTTGCGGCCCCCACCCCAAAGGAGAGGCTCATGCCAATGCTCTGCCCTTACTGCAGCTCGGAGCGGGTGATCTGCCCGCATGTCGGCCGCAAGGTCGGCGCCACCATTGGCACCACGGCGGGCGTCATCAGTGGTGCCCGTCATGCCGTCACCGGCGCGCAACATGGCGCCCGCATCGGCGCCATCTTCGGTCCTGTCGGCGTTCCCGCAGGCGGCATCATCGGTGCCGTCATGGGTGCGCTGGTCGGTGGCGCCACCGGCTGTGCCGCTGGCGTCGCGCTCGGCGATGTCATCGACGAGAACATTCTCGAGACCTACCGCTGCCTGGACTGTGGGCAGGGTTTCAACGACTGATCGGCGGACCCTTCCCGCGTCATCTCCCGACTCACCCGCAGCGCGGCCTTCCCCCGGCGCCGCGCGGCGCCTGCCCTGCTGCCTCCACACCACCAGAGGACACACTCATGGCACATCAACTCGCCTCCATGGCCTTCGTCGGCGCCACCCCGTGGCACGGCCTCGGCAACCAGCTCACCACCCACCAGCCGCTGCGGCTCGTGTCCACCAAGGGCATGGACCGCGAGGCATGGCTGCGCGTGCGCAAGAACGGCATCGGCAGCAGTGATGCCGCCGCCGCGGTCGGCCTCAATCCCTACCAGTCCATGCTGGAGCTGTGGCTCATCAAGACCGGGCGCGATGCCGAGTTGCCCCAGATTGACCCGAACGACGACGGCCACCCGACCTACTGGGGCACGCTGCTCGAACCGTTCGTGGCGGAGTACTACACCCGGCGCACCGGCCACCGGGTCCGGCGCATTCATGCGGTGCTGCAGCATCCGGCCCATCCGTGGATGCTGGCCAACATCGACCGGGAAATCATCGGCGCCCCCGATGTACAGCTTCTGGATTGCAAAACCTCCGGGGGATTCGGGTTGCGCCTGTGGAAGGACGGCGTGCCGGAGTATGTCGAGGTGCAGGTACAGCACCAGCTGGCCGTCACCGGCAAGCAGGCCGCCAAACAACTCAAAGAGTCCGAGCAGAAAGCGGAGTTTTTCCAGGCGGTGGTGGAGGTGCTGGACAAGGAGTTCGGGGTGTCGCTGGTAAAAAAGCCCTCCGGCGCATCGTCGCGCAAAAAGCCGTGAGCGGCTTGAGCATTGCGGGGATGTGCCGGCATTTGGGCCTGAGGCGTCAGGCCTGGTATCAGGGCGAGAAGCGCGTGCAGGCGCGAGAGGCGCAGGCTGAAATGGCTACCACCTTTGTGAATGAGGTGCGCCGTCGTCAGCCCTGTATCGGCACACGCAAGCTGCATCACCTGATGCAGACCTCAGAGTCGGGGCCGGTGAAGATCGGGCGGGATCGGTTGTTTGACGTGTTACGCGCCCATCATTTGCTGGTGGCCCGTCCGCGCGCCTATCACAAGACGACGCAGAGTCATCATCACTTCCGCCGGCATCCGAATCTGTTGAAGCCGGGTCCGGAACAGGTGAAAGCGACAGCGCCGGAACAGGTGTGGGTGGCCGACATTACCTATCTGCCGACACAGGAGGGCACCAGCTATGTGAGCCTGGTGACGGATGCGTACTCGCGCAAGATCGTGGGGTATCACGTGCACGCCACCCTGCATGCCGAGAGCGTGGCGAAGGCCTTTCAGATGGGGCTGTCACAGCGTCGATACACGCATGCCCTGGTGAATCACTCGGATCGCGGCGTGCAGTATTGCGCGGGGAGTTACCATCAGCTGCACGATGCACACGGCGTGCGCTGCTCGATGACGGATGGCTACGACTGCTACCAGAATGCGTTGGCCGAGCGGGTCAACGGGATATTGAAAACCGAATTCCTGAGGCATCGCCCCCGTCATCTGGCCGATGCCGAACGGATGGTCAAAGAGTCGGTCGACATCTACAACCAGGAGCGGCCGCATCTGGCGCTCCAATACAAAACGCCCGACGCGGTGCATCGGGCGTTTTGAGGGCGACAGGTGTCAACCTATTTCAGGACTGGACATATAAAGCCCTCCCTGACCATGAAATTCCGTCAGCTATGCTGCAATCAATCGTTCTAACTCATCATCTAGGTATTCATCAATCGCATCAACATCAATTGATCCGTCTTTGCAGACAGCAAGAAACTCCTTCAAAGCGCAGGTCCCAAATCTTACCCAAGCGATTAGATTTGTACGAGACAAGAAAAGAATTATCTCACCGCCAGACCTCAATCCTGCATCTACACCATCAACAACACACAAGCTTCCATGAGCAACAAACAACATTCGCCTTAACTCAGGAACACTTCCCTTTGGCATACACTCGGACCAGTCGCGCTCATGATAAAAACGCTGCTTAACAACCCACATGAGCCTAGTAAGCAACTCAGTCACCATTACCGGAATAGCCATTGCCATTCCGTGCCTAAGATCATACCCTCGCTCAAATACCTGAACTGCGATCTTTGCAAAGGACTGCCGATGCTGGCCAAATTCACCCACATTCAAAAACTGGAACAATGAGAAAAAGGGAATAGGGACGCCCGACCCTCGACCAAGCGCACCAGAAGATCCAGCCATATCTGAAAATATATGGCCAAGCCAGTTAGCAAACCCACAAAATATTTTCGAGACAAGATTGGAGCCATTAAGCTCAAAGTTTTCAGTATCAATTGATATCAGCTTTCCCCCATCAACAAAGAATGCCTGATTAGAAAACTGCCCCAGAATTGAGAAGAATAGCCCAACTATATCAGGCGAGTGGCCAAGGCTTTTAATGTGATGATTCTTGGTGCTCATTTTGAACCCATGATTGACATCACCGCCATGACGATGGTCATAATTGACCTTGTATTTCCCCTCCAAGAATCCTATCGCGCTTGAAACACTATCAGATCCTTCCCTGGGACCTTTCCATCCATTGAACCGCGCAAATTTCTCCACTGCACCATTAGCCATGTCATCGGTAAATTTTGTAAGGACACCTTCGCCAGGCGCCCCCACAAAAAGAATATCAATAAGCCCACCGATAACGCCGCTTGTTGCCGCAATCATGTAGTCATACTTGTCACAATTAGCGGCCTTTAATGTGAACTCCTCATTAATCCACTTTTCAAAGTCAACCAACTGTGTATCAGTCATCAACCTAGAAAATGGGTTATTTCCAAGCTCAACGTTATTTCGCTCTGCATAAGCATGAAAGGCAGCCTGGTAAGACTGCCAATCATCCGTACTGTTCAAATCCACAAAATCTAACGTTTGAATCGTGTCATGCACCAAGACTGGCTCATGCTCTGAAATAAACAGCTCTTCAGAAATAATTATTTCGTCTTCATCAAAGACAACTGAGGATGACTGCATCATGAGCTCAAGCTTTGCTGTCAATACATCAATTTCAGCTTGGTTATTTGACAGCATTGCCTGTAGATCATTAACCGCAGAACCGATGCGCCCAGAATGAACTTGAGCCGACTCCAACTGCTCTTTTTGTACCAGGATGGCATCGGCCATACTTTCAAGACGCTTATTCTTTTCACTCATGAAAACAAACCAGAAAGCCTTTCCTTTGCCTTATTCTTTAGGTCATTTGCTGCACCTGCAATGACGTCAGCCGCATTGAAGTAACCCACCGCTTCAAATGCTTCGGAAAGGTATCGCAGATCGGCGGAGGATATATCTTCCTTCAGGCACATTTTCTTGACAGCAATTTTTTTACCTTCTCGCTCTTCCTGAACTTCCTTTTCTTCATAGAATCCGAGGATGTACTTGCCAGCCTCTGCCTTGGTTGGCTCCTGTGTTAGCAACCTCAACTTATTGCCATCAAGATATCTGGCACAGTGAATCTTGGTAACGCTGCGCTGTGCAGAGTCAGACCTTTCCGACAATACACTTCCAGCTCCTGTCATTGCAGTCATCATTTGCATCAGTTTTTTGATTTGCGCACTTTGCGTACTAGCAGAGCTAAGCGCCTGATTAAGCTGAACAATAATAAAGTTTATATCATCAATTAGCAGACTAATTGTTGTTTGTGTTTGCCTAATAGCCTGACTTAGCATCATTTCACGCTTGGCCGACCTGGCAATTTCATCTGCCCCAGTCAACTTCTTCACTCCGACATAGGCTCCAACACCAATCAGTACTGCGACACCGATTCCTGTTGCCATGCCAGATAGGCCCAGCAATCCACCAAATCCCAACGCAGCCAGACCAGAAGTGAGGCCAGCCGCAGAAAGACCAATCACTGATCCCGAGAGATAAATCGCGGCAATTGGAGTCCCTACCGCAGCAGCTTTTGCGGCAAGAGCCTTTAATCCTGCAACTATTACATCATCATCCGTGTCGTCATTAAGTATTTGCCTATCATTTTCAATGGCCTGCATTGCCATTTCAATCTCGCCTTGAGTCACCGCCATCAGCGTTTTGTGCTGATTAAGAAATTCAAAATCAGACAGGGACTTTCCACCTCTACTCCAATGCGTCCTGATAAGATCTTTTGTCAATGTCACGTGATCTTTATGCTGCTGCCCAGACGGACACTCGGAGTCGACAATCGAAATTAACTGACCCATCTCAATCAAGTTGTCAATTGATGTCATGTATGACCTGATTTCTAGGCGCGATTCCGCCTCGAAATTCAATCGAGTAATCAGAAGCAATATCTCAGCCAGTTCATTTTTATCCATTATTCCGTCATTGGCATACGTCATGCCAATTATGATCTTAAGATAGGCAATCTTGAGCTTTTCGCTCATTGCCTCAATTGGAATATGCTGAACTTCCTCTTGATGCTCATCAAAGTCAGATGATGCTGTGCTTATAACTTCTGCCAACTTGTCATAGTCACATTCAAGCATGGATTTGATGATAATCTCAGATCCATTACTTCTTTCAATTACAACCACATCTTCAGATTCAATTTTTCTTCTGCGTGCATTTTTTATATCAGCAAAATTAATGTGCACGGGATCGG
>JAUXNL010000094.1 GCA_030684415.1 Moraxellaceae bacterium
AGGTTGATTGTTGCCTTCTGATCCTGATTCACGCGCCGAATGATATTACCCAGAACATCATGATTAAACGTCGTTACGCCACTATCCAGTGAGGTTTCTTGTGTCATGCGACCATACGCGTCATACATCCACTCGCGCATCTGACCCTTTGTATTGGTAATGGACTTATTCAGCCCTCCGGGATACGGCGCGTAAGTCGTCACTGCGCCACAAGCGTCTGTTACGCTCAATAACTGTCCCTCTGCCGTTCGCCGCTCTCGACGGGTTTCTCCCTGATCAAGCACGGTGTTTCCACAACCATTCCCTTGGGTTCCTATATTCGGAACAGCCGAGTCAAAACTCTTTTTCGTCTTCCCGACATAGGACGTCGACACCACTCGCCCATTCGGGTGCAGCTCTTTGGTTTCCCTGTCCAGCGCATCAAACTCATAAGTGAAAAAATGTGTTGGAGCGGCCAAAGCAGGCCTGCTGCGCTGTCTCAGACGACCATGGCCATCGTATTCAAAGAATGAGGTGCTGTATTGACCCGAGACCTGCTGCGCGACCGACAGCTTTTTCTGACGACTCTTTTTATCAAAATAAGCAACCTGCTCAGGCGAACCCGCCAACCTGGATGTCACTTTGAATGAACAACCCTCTGAGAGCACACACGCCTGATACAGCCACTCGTCTGCACTACCGTCTGGCCTGGTGATCGCTGTTTTACGTCCCCATACGTCATGGTCGTGTGTGGTCACCCGATCATCAAAGTCATTGGTGTACTTTGGCTGCCCATGAAGAAAATCGTGCTCCGTCGCTTTTGTAGTCAAAGCGAATGGCTGTAGGGCATCAGGAAACTGGCTGGTCTGGGTCACAAACCGCCGGGAAGGGTCATATTCAAATGTGGTTTTTCTACGGACGGGCGCCGTGATCGGCACTGGGAAAAACTGATTGGCGGGCGCACTGGCCATCAACTCCTCGGCAGCTACCAGACCAAAACCATTGGCCGACAAATCACGGCCGTAGGTTGTTTTATAGCTCGTACTTTGACTGCCCTGAACAGGGACAGCGCTTGCCAGATTCGGCTCAATGAAATGCTCGTAGATACGGCCTTTATCATCGTAGGTATACGCGGCCGTCGTTGTTGCGGCAGGCGCGCCGGTAAGGCTTTCTGTCTTGGAGCGACTCCTCAACAACCCCGGCTCCCAACGATCCGCTGTCTGAATCAGCGGATAGTAGGTAAATGACTCCCCAACAGTCCGTTGAATGCCGGTTCCATCCTGATCCGTCACAACACTCTGGAGACTCTGCAGATTTCCCCATGCGTCATGCGTGTATGTCACTGCTTTATCGTAAAGTACTGTATCAACAGTCGCGAAAGGATCCAGGGAGGTATGCACCGTCGACTGCACGAAAGGGAACACTGAGGCGCCGCGCAACTGTTGCTGCAACGTACTGGATTCTTCAAGCCAGCGCTTTCCGTTTACCCTTTTCTTCAGTTGCGCTGTCATGCCTGAATAAGGGAAAGCCGTATTGTAGTGCCGCTCACCAGTGATGATCTTACTGGCCTCCCCCACAACCTCGATCGTTTCAAATTGCTTTTCCAACCCCAAAAAGCCGCGCCCACGCTTGTCTATAATGGGGTTTTTCCAGAGAATCGTCCTGACCCACTCTTGCGCTTCCCCAGACGCATTTTTCGTGTCTGTTTGCTCTTTAATCAATGCAACGAACAAATTAGGGCTACGCCAAAACCGGTATGTCTCGGTCGCTGGAATGACTCTATCAGTACCGGTATTGTTCCGGTAAGCGCCGGCCAGATGGCTACCCGACGTGGATGTCGAACCCGAAAATACAGAGCTCGTATTAAGTGCATACTCGATATCAACTTTGCGACCAACAGAGTTGATGCTTTTCAGAGCACTTAAGCGCCGCGTATGCACCACATGAAGACCATTCAGCAACCATGGATTATTTTCATACTGCGCATACAGTTCTGCCGCACCATCACCATTCAAATCCGCATATCTGACAGTTCGATAGGCCTCACACACACCGCTGCAGCTTATATAACCGGGAAGCATCGAAAAATAAGTCGCACTGGCCGCGCCTGCCGACACAAACTTTGTGCCATCGTTTAACCACGCTTGGGAAAACGTTTTGTTATACCTGCTCTGCGAGCTGCTATAGGTGTAAACCACCTTCACCTGATCCAGCAGTCCGTCGCCATTCATGTCGACAAACGATACCCCTCCCCCATTATCCATTCCATCCGGTAGCGGCACATCAGCCGCCAGTTTTTTACCAAAAAATGAAAATGTGGTGCTATTCGAAAAATACAATCCTCCAGAAAGGAAAGCAGAGGCAGTGTAGCCAATGTCAGCAACAAATTTTTTACCCGAATTCAACAGAACGATATGCCGTTCAATCGGTGTGGTAGCCGCTTCTTTTACCTGCCCCGACATCACGATATCCAGCAGACCGTCCCCATTCAAATCCAGCAAGCGCAGTGAGCCACTCAACAGAGTGGTGCCGTTATAACTCGCCATGAACACAGTCGAAACGGAGGCGCTATAGGTTGCATCGAGCACAAAACTTGACGTTGCCGGGTTATTCAAAAAAACCCTATTTATTTTGGTAGCGCCATTAGAGAATAACTGAAGAATATCCGGCAGCCCGTCGCCATTGATATCGACAATACGTGTTCCATAGGATGTCTCCGCCGTGGTAGACCACGTATTCTCAAACAGATTGCTAACCTGAACAGACGAGTTATAGCTGATTGCCGCCGCCGATGATCCATCAAAGGAGGTGCCGTTATTCAGAAGAACCCCCTGATAGCTCGAAGCACCCTGTCGGTAGAGATAAACGATATCGTCAATATTATCGCCGTTAATATCAACCCACCTGACGCCTTGTCTTTTCCCATTTACAGCAGAATACGCAACAGCAGGCACCGTTCTTGTACTCAACACATAATTTTGGGTAGTGGGATTGTAGAGATATATCGTGTTTAACTCTTCTGCCGGAATCCCACTAACAGCGGTTTGGTAACCAAACACCAGATCCATATAGCCGTCGCCATTGACGTCAGCCACATCAACTGGATCTATGTCCTGAACAAGCACTAGCGTCCCATTCGCAATTTCCGTAATTCTGCGCCGAAAAAAAATACCTGCATTTTTCAAAAAAGTCGAAATGGCTGCGTTTTTCTCATAGGTATAGCCATTATTGATGAAAACCTCTGGCTCATAATAAGTAGTCGTCCAAGAACAGCTTGCGCATGCTTTAGTGGTGAATTTATAGCCACCAAATACCATATCAGGCAGCCCATCCCCATTCACGTCATAGATTCGATGTCCTGTTCCTACGGCAAATGGCGCATTGCTCAAGGGAAGCGCCGAAACAGTCATTGGCGGCTGGCCAGGACTATGCGAGGCGGTCGGAT
>JAUXNL010000096.1 GCA_030684415.1 Moraxellaceae bacterium
ACAATGATGGCGTCATCCACCAACAGGCCGAGCGCGATGATCAGCGCCCCCAGCGAAATCTTGTGCAGGGAAATGCCATCCCATTGCATGAAAATCAGGGTCGCTGCCAATACCGCCGGAATCGTCAATGCCACCACAATGCCGGGACGCACATCCAGACGCCAGGGTCGCCGCTTCAGACCCAAGGCCAAAAAGCTGACCAGCAATACAATGATGATGGCCTCCGACAAGACCCTGAAGAACTCTCCCACCGATAGCGCAACGGCCGCCGGTTGATCCTGGACTTTATGCATGACGACACCGACCGGCAGAGTCCGGCCAAGGCGAGCCATCACCGCATCCACCTCCTGCCCCAGGCCGATGATGTCGCCACCCTTGCTCATGGAAATGCCGATACCCAGCACCTCTTTGCCATTACTCAGGAACTTCGGTGCTGCCGGATAGCGATAGCCTTCATGAATCTCGGCAATATCCGAGAGCTTGACGGACTTTCCATTGAGCCGCAGTTGAAGATTGCGGATATCGGCCATCGACACCAATTGCCCTTGCATACGCACCTGCAAGGAGTTTTCGCCGATTTCCAAGTTGCCGAAAGAACGTGTCCCCGCCTGGTCCGCCAGAGCAGAGGCAATCATGGCGGGACTAAAGCCAAGATTGGCAAGCTTCAGCTGCGAAAGATCGATGAAAACCGTTCGATCCTGCAGACCGATCAATGAAATCTTTTCCACACTTTTGATACGGAGTAACTCGTTGCGAACGATATCGGCAATATCGCTCAATTCACGATGCGTATAGCCCTCACCAGAAAGCGCATAAATGATGCCGAAGACTTCACCAAATTCGTCATCAAAGAATGGCCCCCGCAAACCCTCCGGCAACTGCACACGCATATCACCAATACGTTTGCGAATCCTGTACCAGGTCTGGGGTATCTCGCTGATCGGTGTATTGTCGGCGAGGTCCACAAACAAAGTGGTCTCTCCGGGCTTGGAATAGCTGCGGACGGTATCGACGCTCCCGACCTCCTGAATGACCTTCTCCAGACGAGCGGAAACTTGCTCGGCCATTTGCATGGCCGTGGCGCCCGGCCATGAAAGATGCAAGACCATGACCCGGAAGGTGAAAGGCGGATCTTCATCCTGACCAATCTTGCTGTACGAAAAAAGCCCGGCAATAATCAGTATCACCAAGAGATACAGGGTGATGGTGGGATTCTGGATGGCGTAGCGGGAAATATTCAGTCGATCCGAGTTCCACTTCATCGCGGTTGCAATTCCTGTTTGATTGCAGCCAATGGCGTCACCCGCTGCCCTTCTCGTAGCAGATTCACACCCGCGACAACAAGGCGACTCCCCTGCTCAAGCCCTGACGCCATCACACCATTCCCATTCACGCCCAAGAGCGTGACCGGCCGACTTTTTATCGTCGAGCTTTCTTCGTGGTAGACCCATACTGTTGTCGAGCCCTGCTGCCTGAAAACAGCCGAGTAGGGGATGAGAAAAGACTTGTTCTGGCCTGAGGTGTCGCTGATGTGGAGCTTTGCGGAACGCCCCAGTGCTGTGCTCCGTGGCAATCCGCTCACCACATAGCGAGCTTTGTAAGTGCGCGACGGCACATCAGCCGCCGCTGAAATCTCCCTGAGCCTGGCTGGAAATTTCGTCGCAGCATCATTCAGAAGGGTCACGGATGCAGCGCCTGCGCGGGCAGTCTTCACGCGGTCTTCGGGCACATCGACCTCGACTTCGAGCGCAGTGCCACTGGCAATTCTGGCGACTGGAGTGCCCATCGCCACGCTCTCGCCTTCATTGATGAACAAACCAACGACCACGCCATCGGCATCAGCGCGCAGTACAGCATCGCTGGTCTGGTTCAGATAACGCTCGGCATCCAGGGTTGCCTGCTGATAACGCGCCTTGGCAAGAGCAACATCATTCCGGATCCGGGTCAGGTCGCTGACGGCGATATAGGATTTTTCAGCCAGTGCCTCATAGCGATCATGGGCATCCTGTGCCGATGCCATACTGATACGGGCCTCATCCTGTCGGGCCTGAGCCTCGCGCCGCAACACATCAAGGTCGCGCAGATCGAGTGTGGCAATCACATCTCCTTTGCGGATGGCCTGCCCTAATACGACAGGGCGTGACATGACCTTACCGCCGACCCGAAAGCCGGGATTGGACTCGTCGCGGGATACGACACGTGCCGGCAACTCAAAGCCGCTCCCCTGGAAGTGACCTACGGTACTCAACTTGACGGTACGGGTCAGCTCAGTGGCCTTCTCATCCTGACCACAGCCGACAATCGCCAGCATCAGAAGAAGCGGAAGCGCACGCAGACATGGAGCTTTCATTAGCAACATCAATTTCATTTCCCTGAAGAAGAAAGGCCCGTCTGGTGCGCTGCTCACTAGCCGCCCTTTGATGACGATTATTCGCTGATGGCTTATTCACTGACAGCCAAGGCCGGCCGTGCATTGCGCTGTCGCGATGACAAGCACTCAAGCAAATAGTCTGCAAAGGCACCAATCGTTGGTCTTTCCCAAACAGACTTGGCATCGATTTTCAGGCCGTATTCCTCTTCCAGACGTACAACCAGCTCAATGACCCTGACCGAGTCAATTCCGAACTCGGCAAACGTCGCATCCAAAGGAATATCTGCTGCCGCAATATCCAGTCCCTCGGAAACCCAGGACTTCAGCAGGGACTCGATCTCGGCAAAGCGGAACTTTGTCGCGGCATGATCTGGGGCAGAATGGCGATGAGTGGCCGTCATGACCGGCTCTGGCGGCATCACAGCAACCAGTGATTTCATCGCATTGATGCGGTCATGCAGACTCCACTCATACAGGATGTCGAACTCACCATCCTGCAACATTTGGCGACAGGCATTGCGCCGGACTTTGCCACTGGATGTTCTGGGAAACTCTTTGCTGTTGATCAGCACTATGCGAAAAACCGGGACACCGATATCCGCCAGAATGGCTTTCTTTATGCGGCTGCAGATATCCGCGGCCTCAGCCACGGTACTCGGGCTCGCCTTGACGCCGTGCACCAGAACCAAGGACTCGCGCCCCTGCTCCGGGACACTGAAAGCGGCGCCGTAGCCCACACGCAGATGCTCGTCGTTTTGCTGGACACAACGCTCGATATCCGTGGCGTAGTAATTTCGCCCATTCAAAATGATCATGTCCTTGAGTCGGCCGGTAATGTAAAGGTGCTCATTGCACCACCCGCCCAGATCACCCGTGCGCAAGAAGGGCCCTTGGCCACAACTTGTAAAAGCGTTGAAACCCTCTGCCGTTGCAAGTGGCTTGTTCCAGTAACCTTGCGCCACGCTAGGGCTGCGCAGCCAGACTTCACCCACACCGCCGTCATTCAAAACAGCCAAGGTATCGGGATCGACAATCTTGATGTCGTGACCGCAAATATTGACTGTCCCCACCAACCGTGTACTGCCCTCTTCATCCGTGGATGGCTCTATCCGGTTAGCCTTGAGTGCCTCCTTTTTGACACCCAACACCTGAAAGTGCTGACCACGGTGGTGACCGGACACATAAAGAGTGGCCTCAGCAAGGCCATAACAGGGATAGATCGCATCGGCACGTAAGCCGCAAGGAGCAAAGCGTTCCAGGAAACGCTCCAGTGTTTGCGCATCTATCGGTTCGGCACCATTGAATGCCACACGCCAACTCGACAGGTCGATGTCGGAAATGTCTTCTTTTTCGGCGGCCTTCAGGCACAACTCAAAAGCGAAATTGGGCCCGCCTGAGGTGTGAGCCTTGTATCTGGAAATAGCGCGTAACCAGATCAGCGGCGAACGAAGAAACGTCTGCGGCGACATCATGGTCGAGGTAGAGCCCAGAAAGAGCGGCTGCAAGGCAACTCCGATCAGGCCCATGTCGTGGTACATCGGCAACCAGCCCAGCAGGTCCGACTTATCGTCGTGCCCGAAGCCACGACGAATGGCACGCTCGTTCGCCATGAGATTGCCATGGCTGACGACAACTCCCTTGGGCAGGCCGGTAGACCCCGAGGTGTATTGCAGGAAAGCAACATCATCACGATGCGGCCTGGGCAGAGGGTCTGTGGATGGCTCACGGCAACTACTGATGTTCAGCACCTTGATGGCCGATGCGTCGAAATGATTCAGGAAGTAGGAAATGAGCGTCTCGTCAGTGGCAATCGCACGGCAATCGCAGTCTTCCAGAATCGCATCCAGCCGCTCCCAATCAGTGGGTCGACTGGGCGGATAGGTCGGCACTGCCACCATTCCCGCATAGAGGCAACTGACATAGGTTTTGATGAACGCAAGGCTTGGGGTGCAACTGATGGCAATGCGCGACCCCGCCGGGAAGTGCCTGCGCCAGAATGCCGCCATTTCCCGGGCCGTGGACGCCAGCTCTGCAAAGGTGATGGACTCCAACTCCTCCGCCTGTGTGCCGATGAACCTGTAGGCGACTCGCGAGCCGCGTTCTACTGCATGTTGTTCCAGAACATCAACAAGGGTCTGTTCCATATCTTCCATGACTTTCTCCAAAACTTCTGATGGCCGCCGAGTGCGGTCAGGCAGCATGACAATTGATCAAGAAGCAGCCGTCTTCCTTGCCGGAAGCGCAGCCGCTGCGATGTAACGCACAATATTTCCCGGGCTGAGGAACTCAGACACCTCGATCTTCCTGCCCACAAAGTCGCCAATCAGATCTGCAACATGCTGGTTTCGTGCTCCTGCCTTGAACAGAAGCACTTCCAGAAAGCCGTGACCACGCGCGAACGAAGACTGAACAATGAATTTGTTGTGCGGTAACAGCCTGCGCTTGTGCAATTTTCCATAGCGGGAAATCCCCACATTGCGCATGACAGGATGTTTTACGTAATGACGCGTTTCCTGAAACAGCCAGTAGGAGGAAAGAATGGCCCACCCACAACCGATGCCTGACATCGGATCGGACTGCAAAGCGGCATCCCCGACCAAAGCCACGCCTTTTCCAGACGGATTGCGATAGCAACTGGTCATATCCATCATGCGGTGAAAATCGGTACTCCGTTTGGCTGAATCGAGATCAGGCGCCTTGTCCAATGACCGGTACTCTTCGAGGAATTTTTCATCGATATCCCCCAACCACTCGTCTTTCTCGGACAGCGGAAGGAAAAGGCAGAGCAACACAGAGTCCTTGAAAAGTGGGTAGGCAAAAACGGACTTGTCGCCAAAGAACCAGAACTGCGAGTTATCGCCCGACTTGAGCGTAACGCCGTCATAGTAGGCAAAAACTGCAAAGCGCTCATTCGGAAACTCGCGCATGGGGGCTTCAACCAAGCGCGCAATACCTGAATTCCTACCGTCCGCGCCGACGACCAGATCGCAGTGGAACGCTTTCCAGCTACCGTCCCCAAGAGACGCTTTCAAACCCGTTAC
>JAUXNL010000110.1 GCA_030684415.1 Moraxellaceae bacterium
GAAATCTCGACCATACGGTTTCCTATCGCGGGATTGTGAAAGTCGAAATCGATCCGGAGTATCATTTCCCCGACAAAGATCGGTCGAATAATGTGTGGGAGAGGAAGTAGAAGCGGGATGCTAGAAGCAGGATGCTGGAAGCTGGAAGCTAGATGCTAAGAGCAAGTCCATCTGGCATCTACCATCCTGCATCAAGCATTCAGCATTTAAAATCGCAGTTTCCAGTTCACCGTGTGGATATCCTCGATACGCAGGGTATCGACACGGCTGAGCTCGTTTTCGAGCATCAGCTTCACGGACACATCCGAGCGCCAGGTGACGGGTGAACCCGCGAGCATCGTGAACCCGCCACCGCCTTCGGCGCGATACGAGTTCACCGCCATCGTGAAGGTGTCAGTGTTTCGAACCGCACGTCCATTGCGTCGCAGATAGACCAAGCGCGAACCGGGTTCTTTGCGAAGATCCAATTCGTACTCTACGCCGTTCACCGTATCGAAATTATACCCGGGCCATGAGCGGTTCACCAGCGGTGTTCCGGCTTCGGGGTTCACCAGATAGTAGTTGCTGGTGTGTTCCAAATACTCGCGCAACTGCTTCCCGTTGATCCGGATCACATACAAGCTGTTTTCATTGGGGTAGATCGCGGCCAATCCGAAAAGATTTGACATTTAAACATTATCTGCCTTTATTGAAATGGAACACCCCAGCCAAACCCCCATTCATGAATCCTATGACCACTTCGTATCTCCTCCCCAAGGGTTCATCTCTCGTCCCAATACTGATTTTCTGCTGGATGTGGATCGCAGGATGTGGGTTGGTGGGCAACGACGATAAAAAACCCCGCCTGCCTGGAACATTGGTGTTTTCGGCAATGGATGAAAGTGGAGAAAGACAGATTTATTCCATGCGGCCCGACGGCTCGCGCCTGAAGCGACTTACCGACCCCGATTTTGAGTACGGGCCGGGAGAAGGTTATGCAAACCCCTTTGGCGGTACCTCCCCCTCCTGGAGCCCAGACGGCACCAAGATTGT
>JAUXNL010000115.1 GCA_030684415.1 Moraxellaceae bacterium
ACCTTGTGCTGGAGTGAAGCGAGACGTGCCAGAGATCCTGCTCCCCTTCCCCGACAAGCCGAGTTGGGACGCTTGGCGGGCACAGCACGCGCCGGTATTTACCTCGCTTCGCCAGGCGGTTGTGGACCGGGTTCTGACAAACGGTTTCGTTGAGCCGCTGACGGGCATACATCGCTGGCCGGAGGACATTTCGATCCGGCCTGATGCGCTTCATGAGTCGATCAGCTGTCAGGAGATGAATTCGCGCAAGCGCGCGCTTCTGCTGGTGCTGCAGACGGAATTGCGGATCCGGGGCTGGCTGGGACGCCGCAACCTTCGCATCCTCGCGCCCGAGGCGCTTTCACGACTGGCGCGTGTTCTGCGGGGAAGTTTCCCGTATTTTTATGGCACGGAATATCTGCCCACCGAAATGGAGCGCCGCAGCTACTTTCCCGTTCCACACATGGACCTTCAGAAAACCAACCTACCAGACAACAGTTTCGACGTCTTTATCAGCGGTGATGTCCTGGAACATATTCCAGATCCGGAAGCGGCTTGGGCGGAAATCCGCCGCGTCGTTAAGCCGGGCGGATTGATCATCTCCTCCTTCCCGTTCGACCCCAACCGCGCGACGACACTGGTGAAGGCGCACCTCAATCCAGAAGGCCAGATCGAGCACCTGACGGCGCCGGAGTATCATGGCAATCCGGTCGACCCTGCCGCCGGCTCGCTCGTCTTTGCTCTGCCAGGCTGGGACCTGCTGAACCGCTTCCGTGCCGCCGGTTGTTCCGACCCAGCGATGTCCCTGGTGGCGTCCGCGACACATGGAATCGCATCGGACGGGCAGCCAGGCTGCTTTGTCTTTACCTCAACAAATGGCGCCAGTGCACGAACTGTACGGCCGCGTGTCTTCGCACCGGCCTCACTGCCGCAAAAGCTCTGCACGCTGGTCGCGCTGCCACGCTCCGGCACCACCTTGCTGACCGCACTCTTTCAGGTCCACACGCGCTTCGACACAGTGTTCGAGCCGTGGAATGCCAAACTGCTTGCAGGGTCCGAAGACGCGACACTGCCTCGACTGCTCGGCAAGTCAGGCATCACCAGCCCGGCGGGACGTTATCTTTTCGTCAAGGAGACGTCGGCCGACCCAGCCTATATCCGCAACATGCGCCGTCTGCTCGAACAGTCGCCGCTGCCTGTGGATCGGACTCTTCTCATGCTGTGCCGGCGGCCAGCACACTGCTTTCTTTCAGAGATCGAGCGTCGCGGTCAATGGTGGAATGATCCGGTTTCGCTCGATTCGGAACAGTTTGTGCTCTGGTGCGGCAAGACACGCCGCACGCTGGCGGCCCTTGTCGGCCTCGTTCGAAGCGCGGATGGCACCCTCATTTGCTATGAAAGTCTGGTAGAGCAGCCAGAATCGATGCTGAGGCGGCTTGGGCGCCTTGTTGGATTTGACCCTGAGCCAGCACAGTTGGAGTATGAGAAGCACCTCGATACCAGCAAGGTTCGCGGGGATATCAATGTCGGAACCCGGCCTGAGCCGATTTCCACGGAGTCCGTGATGCGTCGAG
>JAUXNL010000123.1 GCA_030684415.1 Moraxellaceae bacterium
CTTGTAAAAGTAGAGATCACTGCCCGGTGCTGCAAACTCGATCGCCACTCTTTGCGAGGCACCACGATCCGCAAATACACCACGATTCAGGGTATTGCGCCCCCAAGCGACAGTCCCCAGATAATTCAGATAGCGATCCCCCTCTGCACCGACAAAGTCACTGACCACTTTGGATGCAAGCTGACCAATTGTAATGTCGGTTTTATCCATGCCCGCAGAGAAACTGATCGACTCATTCTCGTCAATGGGATAACTGAAGCTCAGATTCCCCCCCATTGAGTTGGTAATATAATTACTGACATTTCGCGCATCAAACTTGGATTCACGATAATAGAAGTTATAGCCGCGACTGACGCCACTCAGCGTGAAATAAGGATCCATGAAAGACAGATTATAAGAATCCTGCGTCTCCGAGCGATTCAGCCCTACCGAAAAACGATTACCTGTTCCCAAGAAGTTATTCTGACTGACATTCGCCGTAAAAATCATGCCAGCGCCCTGAGAGAAACCGATACTCGCACCGATCGTACCAGAGGGCTGCTCCTTCACGGCAATATTCACATCGACTTGATCAGAAACACCGGACACTCTTGGCGTATCCAGTGTCACTTCCTCAAAAAATCCGAGCCGCTGCAATCTCAGCTTTGACAAATCCAGTTTTTCACTGGAGGCGATAGCACCTTCATACTGACGCATTTCGCGCCGAAGCACGACATCATCTGTCTTGATGTTGCCCTTGAAGTTGATGCGCCGAACATAGGCTTGCTTGCCAGGATTCACAAAGAATGTGACATCGGCAACGCGGCTATCCGGCTTCAACTCAGGCACTCCATTTACCTCAGCAAAGATATATCCATCATTTCCCAGCCGTCGGGTCATGAACTTCCCGGTGTTGGTAATGCCAGCCTGCGAGAAGACATCATCCTTGCGTATCAGCACCAGACGACGGAGCACATCCTCTGGAACTGGCAGCTCACCGGCTATGCGCACTTCGCCAAACCGGTACTGCTCGCCCTCAGCAATATTGATATCGATAAAGACTTTTTTCTTGTCAGGCGTCAGGGTGACTTGAGTCGAATTGATCGCAAAATTCACATACCCCCGATCCATGTACCAAGAGCGGAGTCGCTCAAGATCGCCTTGGAGTTTTTCACGAGAATATTTATCATCGTTTTTATAAAACGATGTGAAGTGCTTTGGCTTTAACTGGAAAACAGCACGTAATGTGTCATCAGAGTACAGGCTATTGCCCACAAAACTGATATTGCTGATGCTGGCAGGACTACCCTCCTGGATGCGGATATCCAGAGCAACACGGTTACGCGGCTTGGCCTTGGCTTCGACCTCTACACTGGCCGCATAACGACCTTGCGAGATGTACTGCCGCTCCAGTTCACGCTTGACCTGATCAAGCACCGAACGCTGAAATACCATTCCTTCCGCCAGTCCGGCCGACTTCAGCCCCTTGACCAGATTATCCTTCTGCACCGCCTTGTTGCCTGTGATGTCCAGACTGACGATCACCGGGCGCTCTGTCAGCTGCAAGACCAGAACATCACCGTCGCGTCCGATCTCGACATTTTCAAAGTTGCCGGTCTTGAAGAGATCGCGGAGCGTTTCAGCAACCCGCTCCGGTGTCGCGGTATCGCCAGCATTAAGGGGCAATACCGCATAAACGCTAGCGGCTGACAAACGCGCCAAGCCCTCAAGACGAATGTCGCGGACGACAAAACTCTCATCAGCAAACGCCGGAGTAACAGCTTGAGCAACAAGCAGGACGAGGGCCGGCAGGAACGGCAGATGCCGGAAGGAAATCATGGGATTCGGAAACTCCGCGCGGCTTTAAAGGCGGCTTAGGTCATTGAAAATTGCCAACACCATCAGGCTCATCAACATCACGACGCCAATGCGCAGGCCAATCATTTGCACGCGCTCAGACAATGGTTTGCCGGTCAGGCCTTCAATCGCGTGATACACCAGATGACCACCATCAAGCACCGGAACCGGCAACAGGTTAAGAACGCCCAAGCTTATGCTGAGCAAGGCCATGAAGCCGATGAGGGACTCCCAGCCCATGGCAGCGGACTGGCCCGCGACTTTAGCAATCGTGATGGGGCCGCTCAAGTTTTCCACGCTGATCAGGCCCCTCACCATTTTGGCCAAGGACTCAAGCGTGAACATGATGAGCTTGCCGGTTTTGCGCACGGACTGGTCCAAGGCTTCCAGCGGACCATAATGCACGGACTGTCGATAGGCGGCTGGAATCTCGTAGGGCTGTTCCTTCAGCGCAATCCCGAGACGGCCGCGCACGATGCCCTGCTCATCCTTTTCGGCGGCAGGTACCAAGCTCAAGCTGACAACCTGCCCATCACGCCCCACCTCAACTGCGATGGGAAGATCGGGACGCTGACGTACGATATCGGTGAACTCCTGCCAGATGCGAACGTTTTGCCCATCCACCGTCAGGATGCGATCCCCCGCCAGCAGACCCTGCCGATCGGCAGCACTCCCCGCCACCACCTCTCCGATCACGGGCTCGAAGTCCGGCTGCCACGGCAGCATGCCCAATTCACGGAAAGGATCAATGTCCCGGCCACTCATGAAATGATCCAGTGGCAACTCCAGCTCTCGTGAACTGGCAGGGTCGGCCTGGCGCTGAATTGCCACCCGCAGTAGGCCAGACTCGCCCATGCGATTGATCAACGCGTAGTTGATTGCCTCCCAGTCGCTAACGGGCTTGCCATCAACGGCAATAACTTCATCGCCCGTCTGCACGCCGGCAATGGCTGCAGGACTGTCTGGCAAAACCCGCCCGACGACAGTACGCAATGTTTCGGTCGGCTGCAGGAACACTATCCAGTAAAGGAATACAGCAAAGAGCAGATTGATTAGCGGCCCTGCCGCCACAATTGCCATGCGAGCCCAGACTGGCTGGTTATTGAAGGCATGCGGAACATCTTCTGGAGGGACTTCCCCCTCACGCTCATCGGCCATGCGCACAAAGCCACCGAGGGGAATGGCCGCAATCTGGAACTGGGTGCCATGACGATTCTTCCAGCGTAGCAACGCCGGACCGAAACCAATGGAAAACGTGATCACCTTGACGCCGACCCGGCGGGCTACCCAGTAGTGGCCGAACTCATGTATGGCAATCAGCGGCCCGAGGACAATGATTGCAGCCAGCACCATCAG
>JAUXNL010000126.1 GCA_030684415.1 Moraxellaceae bacterium
GCGGCGAGGGGTGGGGGGACGGCTACGGTCTCGCCCGGTTAAGGAAAGCCTGCGGGTGCTGAAAAACTGGGCGCCACGTGGGCGGTTTCGCGCAAAATGTGCGCACACGCCTCTCGTCTCCGGCAGGTGAGCGCCGAGGCCGACCAGCCATCACTCGCTGATCACGAGCCCGTGAACGTCGGCAACCGATGGAGAGCCCCCGCGTAGTTGTCCCGACCGTGGCCCGGTGAGCCGGGCTGCGACCCACAGTCGAGAGGATAACCATGCGTTTGACCCGCCTTATGACCGCCAGCGCTATCGCCGCCCTTATCGCCGGCGGCGCTCACGCCCAGCAGGCCGATCCTGCCCCCTCAGCCCCGACGGCTGGCGCGCCGGCAGCGGCGGGGGCTGAGGCGCGGGTCAGCGGCCAGGTGACGCCGGCTGGCGACATTGTCGAGACGGTCAGGGCTGCGGGCCATTTCACGACGCTGGTGGCGGCCCTGGAGGCCACCAACCTGGTGCAACTCCTCAAGACCACGCCAGGCCTGACGGTGTTCGCCCCCACTGACGCCGCCTTCGCGGCCCTGCCAGCGGGTCAGCTCGAGCGTTTGATGGCCGAGGAAAACCGCGCGGAGTTGCAGAAGCTGCTGACCTATCACGTGGTCAATGCGCGGCTGGACGGCGCGAAGATCGATGGCTCGCGTGGTCCGGTGCCCACCGTCGCGGGCGAGACCCTTCAGATCGATGGCGTCGAAGAGACCTGGACCATCGGACAGGCCCGGATCACCCAGGCTGACATTAATGCCGATAACGGCGTGATCCATGTGGTCGACAAGGTGCTCATGACGAGCGACATGCCCGCCGCGGCCACGGCGTCGGCGGCTGGATCGGATGCTTCCACAATGGAGGCGCCCAAGGCCGATGGTGAGACGAACCCGCCGGCGGCCGAGAGCGTCGAGATGGCCCCGACGGGGGCTGAGGCCGACACCTCGGCCACGGTCTCCGGCGCCACCATGCAACCCATTCCGGACACTCCGGAAACTCGCGCCGCCTATGGCGCACCGCTCTCGAGCGCCGGCAAGCGCACCGCCGCCGACAGCAACTAAGAAGCCCGAAGGCAGGACGCTGGGGGGACCTGCGGTATGACCCACAACCCAAGGA
>JAUXNL010000133.1 GCA_030684415.1 Moraxellaceae bacterium
CTCGGCCTCCTCCAGGTCGCCGATGACCAGTTCGAGCAGGTCGATCTGATGATCCAGCTTCTCGGAGGATTGCCCAAAGCGAGCCCGCTTGAGGGTGGCCAACTGGGCCTTCAGCTTCTCGATATGGAGGGTCTTGGCGTAAAGCTCGGACTGCAAAGCGGCCGCAAAAGCGCGCAGCTCCTCGATATCCGTCGGCAGTTGGGCGGTCGCCAAAGACATGCGGATTTATAGCAGATCGGCCCCCTAGACGCGACCGCAAAGCACCACTTCTCCCTTGATTTTAAACGGCTTGCGGCGCTCTGACGGTCTTGGGCGCCATGGTCCTTCTCCAGTCGATTCCCTCGAGCAGAAGGGACAGCTGACCGGCGGTCAGACGTAACCGGCCCTCCACGATCGGAGGCCACACAAAGCGTCCCTGCTCGAGGCGTTTGACGAACAGGCAAAGCCCGCTGCCGTCCCAGGTCAGAATCTTGAGCATGTCGCCGCGCTTGCCGCGGAACACGAACAGCGCCCCGCTGAAGGGATCGGCGCGCAGGGTGTTCTGGACCTGGGCGGCCAGGCCGTCGAGGCCCTTGCGCATGTCGCAGGGCTGAGTGGCCAGATAGACGCGGACGCCCGGACGCGGCGCGATCATGTCGACATCCGCAGAACCGACAGCGCCCGCTTCAGAGCCGCCGCATCAAACCCGGCGCCCAATCTCAAACGCACACCGTCCACGAGCACCACCTCGATCACGTCCGATCCAACCGGATCCTCGACCGAGATCGAGCTGGAGGAGGCGTCCCACGCCTTGCCTTCATCCACTAGCTCCACCGCCACAAGCGCGGGACAACCGGTCGGCGGAATGAGGGGTTGGCGCAGCTGTCGGCGCCAGTTGAACACAAGATTGGCGTTGATGTCATAGAGCCGCGCCACCTGGGACACCGACGCGCCCGGCTCATGGCAGGCCGCCACTACCCGCGCCTTCTCCTCAGCGCTGTAAGCGCGTCGACGCCCTCGCGGGCCACACTTGCCGATAGTGTCCATCATCGTCCGATCGTGGACACCATCCTCGTGTCCATCATCGTCCAACTAAGCCTTCCGCATCTTCGTCAGAAGGCGGTCATGAGCGGACGCGTACCCCGAACCGGCC
>JAUXNL010000143.1 GCA_030684415.1 Moraxellaceae bacterium
GGATTCCCGGTACTGACAGTGCCCGCCCGGACGAGCCAAGCCCTGCTCATGACGGGTCACAAATTTGGTTGCAGAAGACGGTTGCCACGGATTGTGCCGCCGCCAACAGCCGTTAGAATCGGTGCCTTCCGGCTCCTTTAATCCGGGCACCAGCAAGGGCAGTAAATGCAACCATGATGGCTGGCTACGACAACAACGATAATAACGAAGACAGTAACCGGCCCCTTGCCCAACACCTCTGGCTGGGCGCGGTTGAAACCGTCATTAACGGCTTCATCGATCTCGACAGTGATACGGGTGAACAACTGGTCGCGCTGAGCGGCCTGATTGTTCGCGTCAAACTGGCCGACCCCTACCTGTCGTTCTACCTCTACTTCACGCCCGAGGGCATCGAGGTTTGTGACGTCGCCCCCGGCCCTGCCCGCGTCAGGGTCAATGCCCGCCTGTATGACTTGCTGCGCCTGTTACTCGGCAAGCCGTCAACATCACGCTCAGGCCGACCACGCGTCCGGCTCTGGGGTGACGCCACCCAGGTGGCGCGCCTCGAAGCACTGCTGAACGACTTCAACCTGCGTACCCGCGCGCGCGAATGGCTGCAGGGGCACTTGGACATTCGCTCTCTTTGGGAGCGCATCCGGCGCCATGATCCGAGTTGGCTGCAGGATGTCTTGCCCCTTCCCGGCCTTATGCGTGATGCGCTGGGAGAGCTGCGACAACTCAATCGCAACTTGCAGCAACAGCAAGAAGACATGGCCCGGTTCCGTCACGACATTGGCAAGCAGCGCACTCAGGATCTGCTTTATTTGTTACTGGCCTTCATGGCGCTACTTGGGGGTCTGACAGGCGGATTTTCCACCGCTGCACTGGCCGAGCTGAATGCCGAACGCCTGCTTCTGCTGGTTGCCGGTCTGGCATTGGTATTGTCACGACTTCGTGATCGCCTGCCCTGACTCCGCAAAGGCCTGGCCCATGTCAGGTATTTTCCGGGCGTCGACGCTTGCCAAGAATGGCATTGAGCCCATCACTCAACAAATCAGAGCCTGACTTTGCCGCCTTCCAGGTGGCATCGCGCAGCACATCACCTGTATTGAAGTCTGCCAGCGCCTCCGCCACCGCGCGCTTGACGCGGATTTCGACGGTCCGACCAATATCATCATGTAGCTCGCGAAGCCGTCGCTCCATTTCCTGGCGCCACATTCTTTGCAAAAACAACCAGGCACAGACCAGCGTAATGCCACTGGAGAGCAATGCCGTAGCGACGATAATGAAAAGGGGTTCAAGCATGAAGACCTCGTTGTCTCCGTCCATCTGCACGCCATTGCAGACGAATCCGGGCATGGGGGCACAGAAAAACAGGTGCCAAAGGATGCAATTCTAGCAAAGCTCTCTACAGTGCCATGAGTGTTTTGCAAGTCGATATATACGAGCCCTCGGCCCATGGCTCACGCTATACGCTCCGTGAAGGCGTCGGTATGATGCCCGTCATCACCCCGGAAGACATGACCATGATTACCATCGAAATCACCAACCTCGACGAACTGGTAAAAGAGCATCGCGGCCCGCTGTCCGCCCTCTTGGGCAAGCTCGTGACCGACGTTGAGGGCGAGGTTGAGCGCATCATCATTAACGAACTCAAAGAAGAGTTCGAGAAGCGCGGCATCAAGTCCAACATTTGCAGTGTGGCGGGCATTTCCCTGCGGCGGATTGTGAACTCCTGAGGGCTCATCAATAGGTGGGCTCACGCCCCTCAGGCGAGAGGCAAATGCCTCTCACACTCCTGAGCAAGCCCTGGCAGAAAATCCTCCAGAACAAACTCGCGGCCCTCGGCCAAACCGAAAGGCTTGCCATGACTAAAGGCCCCGCTCTCCAACCACTCAGCCAGCCTTGCCAGCAAAGGCATATGACTGACCACCACCACTAATTCTGCTGAAGCTTTTTCAGCAATCGCCTTCAGCGCCGCACGCACGTCATCATCAGGGGTGATGTGTGGCACGGTCAGCAGTTGCACGCCCGGCAAATGCTCAATCAGAACAGCCGCTGTTTCCTGTGCACGTCGATACGGGCTAACCAACAATTGCACATGCCCTGTATGCCGCAAGGACAGCCATTCAGCCGTCTCCAGCGCCTGCTGGCGGCCACGCCGTGTCAGTGCGCGCTCGGCATCACTCGCGGCGTGTGCCTCTGCCTCACCATGCCGGACCAATACCAACCTCATGATGCGCCACTGTTACTGCGCGGCAGCACAAACTCGACATCACTGCTCTGCCCGCTTTGCATCAGGCCGCCAATCACCAGTTGCAATGGTTTTTCATTAAAAATCACTTCGTAAAGCCCGCTGACAATCGGCATGTAAACACCAAATTCGTCCGCTTTGTGCTTGACCGTATGCACCGTGTTGATGCCTTCTGCGGTTTGCTCCATGTCTTCGATGATGTCCGCCAGACGTTGGCCAGAGCCCAGCGCAAACCCCACCTGATAGTTGCGACTGAGTGGAGATGAACACGTTGCAATCAGATCACCTACACCCGCCAGCCCTAGAAAGGTCAGCGGATTTGCGCCCAGTTGCACGGCAAAGCGACTCATCTCTGCCAGTGACCGGGTCAGCAACATACTCTTCGAGTTCTCTCCGAGCTTGAGCGCACCGGCCATACCGGCAGCAATCGCATAAATGTTCTTCAGGGCGCCGCCAAGCTCCACACCATAGATATCAGTATTAGCAAATACGCGAAAATAGGGAGATGAAAGCGCTTGATGCACACGCTCACGTACGTCCGGACTGGTACTGGCAATCACGGTTCCTGATGCCATGCGGGCCGCGATTTCTTTTGCCAGATTGGGCCCACTCAATACGCCGATACGCTTGAGACCGGATTCCTCGCGGAGGATTTCACTCATCAAGGCAAAGCTGTCTTTTTCAATACCCTTGGTGGTGCTGACCAGAATTTGCTCAGCGCGCAAAAAAGGCTTTGCCACCTGCAACACAGAGCGAAAGGCTTTGCTCGGAATGGAGACAAAGACGAGATCGGCCGCCGCCACCGTTGCCCCCAGGTCGGAGCTGAATGCCAGACTGTCGGCAAGGCGAAAACCCGGCAAATAACGTCCGTTTTCACGGGTAGCCGTCATGTCGGCGAGCTGCTGCGCGTCGCGAAGCCAGAGCGTCGTGTCATGACCATTTTCGGCGGCCAGATTGGCAAGTACAGTG
>JAUXNL010000144.1 GCA_030684415.1 Moraxellaceae bacterium
ATCGGCGAGACGGCAGAAATCGGTGATGACGTAACGCTCTATCACGGCGTTACCTTGGGCGGCACCAGTTGGGACAAGGGCAAGCGCCATCCCACCCTGGGCAATGGTGTCGTCGTCGGGGCCGGTGCCAAGGTGATTGGCCCGATCCTGATTGCGGACGGCGCCAAGGTCGGCTCCAACGCCGTGGTGACCAAGCCGGTGCCCGCAGGTGCCACGGCCGTGGGCAACCCGGCGCGGCTCATCCTCAAGCAGGAGGTCGATGCGGCCGAGCAGGCCCGCCGCCAGTTTGCCGAGAAAATTGGCTTTCAAGCCTATGCCGCCGCGCCCGACCTGCCCGACCCCGTGGCCGAGGCCATCCGCCATTTGCTTGACCACATGCAGCAGGCCGACAGCCGCATGGATCGCATGTGCGAGGCTTTCAGTCGCCTGAGTCCCGGCTTCTGCGACCAGAAGCCGGATGCCCTCAAGGTCGAAGATCTGGCCGGCTTGCAGGATGAAACTCGTCCGCCGGCCTGACGCCGGGCTGGCACTGCCAGTGCGCAAGCCCTAAAATGCCCGACTGTTTTACTGGGCTAAATAGTTGACTGTTTTAGTCGGGATTGGCAGACTGGCGCTGTTTTCACCCGTTGCCTGCGATCTCCGGATATCCGTCAGAGGCTTTTGCGATGCGCTTGACCACGAAAGGACGCTACGCCGTGACCGCCATGCTGGATCTTGCCCTGCATGCGCGGCATGACCCGGTCAGTCTTGCTGATATTTCCGAGCGTCAGTCGATCTCGGTGTCGTACCTGGAGCAACTGTTCGCCAAGCTGCGCAAAAGCGCACTGGTCTCCAGCGTGCGTGGCCCCGGTGGCGGCTATCAGCTGGCGCGTGACGGCGCGACGATTTTCATCGCCGAGATCATTGATGCCGTGGATGAAAGCGTCGATGCCACGCGCTGTGGTGGGCAGGGTGATTGCCAGCAAGGGCTGACCTGTCTTACCCATGAGTTGTGGAGTGATTTGAGCGAGCAGATTCACAACTTCCTGTCCGGTATCAGCTTGCAGGAGTTGATGGATCGTCGCGAAGTGCAGGCCGTTGCCCTGCGCCAGAGTGAAAAGCAGCGTCAGCCTCAGGAAAGCGAAACCGTAATGCTGAATTGAGCGCGGCCATTGCCACGCCGCCATTTGAACCGGGCTGCCGAAAGCCAGCCGGCCAGCAAGCCCAGCCGATTGCCAGGTGACATGAATGAAACGACCGATTTACCTTGATTACTCTGCGACGACACCGGTTGATCCGCGTGTGGCGGCCAAAATGGTGGAGTGCCTGACCCAGGAAGGGAATTTCGGCAATCCGGCATCGCGCTCGCATGCTTACGGCTGGCAGGCAGAAGAAGTCGTAGAAGCTGCCCGGCGCGATGTGGCAGATCTGGTGAAGGCTGATCCGCGCGAAATCGTCTGGACATCCGGTGCCACCGAGTCCGATAACCTGGCCATCAAAGGCGCTGCCCATTTTTACCAGGGCAAGGGCCGCCACATTGTCACCAGCAAGATCGAGCATAAGGCCGTACTCGACACCTGCCGTCAGTTGGAACGCGAAGGTTTCGAGATCACCTATCTCGATCCGGAAAAAGGCACAGGGCTGATTACGCCTGAAGCGGTCGAGGCCGCGCTGCGCCCGGACACCATTCTGGTGTCGCTCATGCATGTGAATAACGAGATCGGCACGATTACCGATATCGCTGCAATTGGCGAAATCACCCGTGCCCGCGGCATCCTGTTTCATGTAGATGCGGCGCAGAGCACGGGCAAAGTCGAGATCGACCTTGAAAACACCAAGGTCGATCTGATGAGCTTTTCCGCACACAAAACCTACGGCCCCAAGGGCATTGGCGCACTTTATGTGCGTCGCAAGCCGCGTGTGCGCCTCGAAGCGCAGATGCACGGTGGCGGCCATGAACGCGGGTTCCGCTCTGGCACGCTGGCGACGCACCAGATTGTCGGTATGGGTGAAGCCTTCCGTCTTGCCAGAATCGAAATGCAGGCCGAGAGCGAGCGTATCCGTGGCTTGCGTGACCGTCTCTGGAAGGGCCTTGAGCCACTGGAGCAGGTGTTCATCAACGGCGATGTGCAACAGCGCGTGCCGCACAACCTCAACGTCAGTTTCAATTTCGTGGAGGGCGAGTCGCTGATCATGGCGTTCAAGGACATGGCGGTGTCGTCGGGATCTGCCTGCACCTCTGCCAGTCTTGAGCCCTCTTATGTGCTGCGTGCACTCGGGCTGTCCGATGAAATGGCGCATAGCTCCATACGCTTCAGCATCGGCCGGTTCACGACTGAGGCCGACATCGACTTCATCATCGGTCAGGCCAGTCAGTCCGTGAACCGACTGCGTGAGCTGTCGCCGCTCTGGGACATGTTCAAGGATGGTGTCGACCTGAATACCGTCGAGTGGGTTGCGCACTGAGCATTTTCGCCCTTTCTCTGTAATAGGGAGAGGGCAGGGGCCGGGTTCGGCTGCCCCGTCCCCACTCTCTCGCTGCATGCGTCGGGAGTGGGTCATCAAGAATCGAGAGGTGAACTGAAATGGCTTACAGCGAAAAGGTGATTGACCACTACGAGCATCCGCGGAATGTCGGCAAGCTCGACAAGAACGATGTCAGTGTCGGCACCGGCATGGTGGGTGCGCCGGCCTGTGGCGATGTCATGCAGTTGCAGATCAAGGTCAGCGACGATGGCATCATTGAGGATGCGCGCTTCAAGACCTATGGCTGTGGCTCCGCGATTGCCTCCAGTTCGCTGGTGACCGAGTGGGTGAAAGGCAAGTCGCTGGACGAAGCCATGAATATCCGCAACACGCAGATTGCCGAAGAACTGGCGCTGCCCCCGGTGAAGATTCACTGCTCGGTGCTGGCGGAAGACGCCATCAAGGCGGCCGTCGCGGACTACCGCAAGAAGCACGGAGCCTGAGCATGGCTATCACCTTGTCCGAGGCGGCGGCACGTCATGTCGGCGACTTTCTGGCCAATCGCGGCCGGGGTGTCGGTGTGCGCGTCGGCGTGAAAACCTCTGGCTGCTCGGGCCTTGCCTATGTGCTCGAGTTTGTCGATGAAACCCAGCCGGAAGACGTCATCTTCACGTCGCATGGCGTGAATGTGATTGTCGATCCTAAAAGTCTCGCCTATCTCGATGGCACGGAGATGGATTTCGTGAAAGAAGGGCTGAACGAAGGCTTCAAGTTCACGAATCCGAACCAGAAAGGTGAGTGCGGCTGCGGCGAGTCTTTCACCGTCTGACTTTTGCGCTTGCTGGCATTGCTGCCTAGTGTGTGGAGAGCGGCAACGCCAGCAAGTGTGGATGAAAGGCTGTGCCCTGTCCTGCCGGATGCATTCTCGGTACTTGCCTTGTTAGCGACGCTCGGTTCCCCTTAGTTGCTGGCGATGTTGCTGGCAGGCTCCGCACTTGTGATGGAGTCTGGTTCCGCCTCTCAGCCGGCCCTGCCGGAAAGCACGTACCGAAACCCGATATCCAAGTCTAGCGAGTCAGCAGTGGCGTCCATCACCAATTATTTCCAGCTGTTTGATCTTGAGCCGGCTTTCGAGCTGGACGTGCAACAGTTGTTGCCGCGCTTCAGGGAACTGCAACGCCAGTTCCACCCCGACCGGGTGGCGGCCGAGCCTCTGGACGTGCAGCACGAGGCGGTACGGCATGCGGCGGACATCAATGCGGCCTTCAGTGCGCTGAAGGATCCAGTGCTGCGTGCGCGGCACCTGCTGGCGTTGGCCGGGCATGCCCTCGACAGCGAATCCGTAACGGTGGCAGATGCGGATTTCCTGATGGCGCAGATGGAGTTGCGCGAGCAGTTGGAAGAAGCGGTCAATGCCGCGCAATGTGCCGGGCTGCGTGAAGAGGCCCGAGACTGGCTTGCCAGCCTCGGGCGTGAGTTCGCGATTGATTATCGTGAGGGCGATTGGCGCGAAGCCACCGACACCTTGCGCAAGATGCAGTTCATGGCGCGCTTCATTGAAGACATCGGCCATCGCGAGGCTCGCCTTGAAGATGCAGAAGATGATGACGGGATGGATGACTGATGGCGCTTTTGCAAATTGCCGAACCCGGCCTCAGTACGGCACCGCACCGGCATCGTCTGGCGGCGGGCATTGATCTGGGCACCACTAATTCGCTGGTAGCCACGGTACAAAGTGGCAAGGCCAGAACGCTGCCCGATTCGGCCGGCCGGCATTTGCTGCCCTCGGTCGTGCGTTATTTTCCGGATGGTGAGCGTCGGGTAGGTGTGGATGCCAAAACCGCTGCCGCCAGTGATCCGCTCAACACGATTGTGTCGGTAAAGCGTTTGATGGGGCGCGGCCTTGCCGATGTGAAAATGCTCGGTAGCGAGTTGCCCTACCGTTTTGCCGGGGGTGATGCCGGCATGCCCTATCTGATTACGGCGGCGGGTGAGAAAAGCCCGGTGCAGGTCTCGGCAGACATTCTCGCCGTGCTGCGGGCACGCGCTGAAGCGGCGTTGGGTGGCGAGCTGACAGGCGTCGTGATTACCGTGCCTGCGTATTTTGATGAGGCGCAGCGGCAGGCCACCAAGGATGCTGCTCAACTCGCGGGCCTGAAGCTGCTGCGTTTGCTGAATGAGCCGACGGCGGCTGCCGTGGCCTACGGCCTCGACAAGGGTGCCGAAGGCATTCATGCCATTTTCGATCTGGGCGGTGGCACCTTCGATATTTCCATCCTGCGCTTGCACAAAGGCGTGTTCGAGGTGATGGCCACCGGTGGCGATTCGGCATTGGGGGGCGATGATTTTGATCATGCGATTGCCCGCTGGGTGCTGGCGCAGACTGGTGAGAGCAACCCCGATGCGCAGCGCCAGCGCGAGTTGTTGGATGCCGCTTGTGCGGCCAAGGAAGCCTTGACCTCGGTCGACGTGACGACACTCGCTTTTGCCGGCCGTGTATTCGAGCTGACACGCGATGCGTTCGAGGGGCTGGTCGCTGCGCTCATAGAGCGCACGCTCAAGGCTTGTCGCCGTACCTTGCGCGATGCTGGCATCAGCGCAGCAGATGTGCAGGATGTGGTCATGGTGGGCGGCGCCACGCGCATACCGATGGTGCGCAAAAAAGTGGCGGAATTTTTTGGTCGCGAGCCATTGACCAGTATTGATCCCGATAAGGTCGTGGCGGTAGGCGCTGCGTTGCAGGCGGATGTGCTCGCCGGCAACAAGCCCGATGCCGACATGCTGTTGCTGGATGTGATTCCACTCTCGCTCGGCCTTGAAACCATGGGCGGACTGGTCGAGAAAATCGTCCCGCGCAACACGACCATTCCTGTCGCCATGGCGCAGGAGTTCACGACCTTCAAAGACGGGCAGACAGCACTGGCCGTGCATGTGGTGCAGGGCGAACGCGAGCTGGTGAGCGATTGCCGCTCACTGGCCCGCTTCGAGTTGCGCGGCATTCCACCG
>JAUXNL010000160.1 GCA_030684415.1 Moraxellaceae bacterium
ATGGGATAAGCTGTATTTCGGCCACAAAAAAGCCCGCGATGTTCGCGGGCTTTTTTGTGGCCGCCGGGGCGTCAGATCTTGAAGCCGATTTGCAGAGCCACGCCATAGGTATCGCCGTCGCCAATAGCGCCAGCAAGATCGATGTTGAATCGGTCAAATGGCGTGATGCCAAGACCGGCCGTAAAAACATCAGAGACATTATTCTTGGTATCGGTGCGATAGCCCGCACGCAGATGGAAGTGACGGCCAGCCGAAAGCTCGATACCCGCACGCGCGAACTGTGTATCGAGAATCTGGTCGTAACCATTACGGGGAGTCAGATCGACATTGGCCTCCAGCTTGACCAGGCTACCGCTGTAGCCAACACCGGCCATTGCCACCGGTTCCATTTTGTAATCTGCGCGTGGTGCCGGAATCTGCAGGCCATTCGGGGTCGGGCCCTCAAAGGTTTTGGGGTTCAGGTTTTCAATGACGCCAGCCACAACAAACTGGCCTTCAGCCCCAAAACGGAAATTAGCGCCAACATCCAGATTGATGTGATTATGCGAGGCGCTGTTCTGGTCTTCAGCAATATCGTCTTCGTCAAACGACGCCACATTTGCAGAATAGCGGTATAGCTCTATTTTTTGCGACTTCAGTGTTGCACCAATTTCCAGCGGCCCAAACGCCTTGCCCAGCATTACACCGGCTTCAGCAACGCCAATACCGGATGTGTTGGCCTTTGACTGCAAATCGTTGTCAGTATTTACCGCATTGGCAATGCCTTGGAGAATCGCCGCATCACCGGCGTCATACGCATAAGCAATGCCCAGCGTGACTTTGGTTTTTACAACAAGAGCGGCTGAAATCGTGTTGTTGGGAATAGCCACCATCAGCGCGCCACCAATATCCACCTGAGCCATCGCGCCATTGAGCGCTTGCATGCGCTGGTTGATATCCGAGGCACGGGCAGCATTGAAGCTGCCAAATAACGTATCGATATCATTCTGGATTTCATCCGCACCCTCCGCCAGACCATCGACGTCTGATGCCATTACACCGACATTCAGTGCAAAGCTGAAGTCATCATCTTCATCGAACTTGTTGATCAACGCCGGGTTGATCAGGGCTAGGTTGTATTCGCCCATGGTGAGGCCGGCACCACCGCGCCCCATGGCGCGCGCATCAAAAATATCCGCCTGAGCGGCAACCGGGACCATGCCGAGCATGGCAAGGGTGAGGGGGGAAAGTAGTCTGCGCATGGTGGCATCCTTGTCGGTGATTTATGGGAACGGTTTGTGGGAACGGCTCATCGAGTGGCTCATGGAATCGTGCCTGAACCGCCCAAGGCCCATGAATTGAAGAAGAACCGACGGTCATTTGCAAGGCGGATGCCGGCTGGCTGCGACACGCTTGGCATCCTGCACTCCCCGATGCCGTCACGATGCATGATATCGACATACGCATGAACCGCTGGCAGGCCACCCAAAGCCAGGCCCATGCCGTTCACCAGGTTGCGGCTAGCCCTGCTAGCACCTTGCCGACGGATGGGGCCAGGGAAAGCCCTGCATCGCCCGAAAGCCTTCAGACAGAGTTTGTCCACAATGCCCGCCTGAGTCCCTGGACAAGATCAGGTGTGCCTTGTCTGAGGATTGACTGTAGTGCGCATGCCCTACAGTGGCTCAGGCAAATCCTTGTGGGGCAAGCTCAGAGTGGGCGGTGTTATCCAGCCCTATAGTCGTGTGGGCGATCAGGCGACGCTCGGACATAGTGGACTCCGGACGAGCAAATACATTTGCATATGACGCGCAAAAAAAAGCCACGCCCTCACGGCATGGCTTTTTCAGAAAGCGGAGGCTTATTTTTGCTGCAACCGCTTCTGGATGGCTTCGTAGCTGGTGTGGCGAACGTCGGCACCCTTGACCAGAAAAATCAGTTGCTCGGAAATGTTGCGAGCATGGTCGCCAATACGCTCCAGCGAACGCAGCACCCACATCACACTGAGCACGCGCGAAATGGCACGCGGGTCTTCCATCATGTAGGTCATGAGGGCTCGCATCGCGGTCTTGTATTCCGTATCGATGGCGCCATCGGCCTGCATGACCTGGAAGGCCAGATCGGCATCAAAGCGGGCAAAAGCATCCAGCGCATCGTGCACCATCACGCGCACCTGACTGCCGATATGGCGCGTTTCGACATAGCCACGCGGCGACTCACCTTCTTCGCAAAGTGCGATGGCATAGCGGGCCACTTTCGAGGCTTCGTCGCCGATACGCTCAAGGTCGGTAATCGATTTACCGATGGCGATGATGAAGCGCAAGTCAGATGCGGCGGGCTGACGCCGCGCGAGAATGCGCACCAGCTCTTCGTCAATCGCGCGCTCCATGGCGTTGATCTGCTTGTCCGTTTCCTGTACCTGCTCGGCAAGCCGGGAGTTGGCATCGAGCAACGCATTGACCGCATCGGCCACCTGCTTTTCAACAAGGCCGCCCATGGCGAGGAAGTCCGTGCGCACATCTTCGAGCTCCGCATTGAACTGCTGCGAAATGTGCTGGCTGTATTCGTCTTTGCTTACCATGTCTGCCGGCTCCTGTTGCCGTCTGTTGCCATTGGCGCCGAAGGCGCCACGACGTGATTTTTACGCGGCCGCTCCGTTACTCGCGCCCTTTGCATTTAGTGCCAATGAATCCGCCGCTTCATACCACTCTGACGGCTGATTGAGCATCAGCCGTAACGTCCGGTGATGTAATCTTCGGTCTGCTTGTTTTCCGGGTTGGTGAATACCGTATCGGTGTCACCAAACTCGATGAGCTTGCCCAGGTACATGAATGCCGTGTAGTCCGACACACGCGCCGCCTGCTGCATGTTGTGTGTCACGATGACAATCGTGAACTTTTCCTTGAGCTCGTGAATCAGCTCTTCAATCTTGAGTGTGGAAATCGGGTCAAGCGCGGAGCAGGGCTCGTCGAGCAACAACACTTCCGGCTGTACCGCGACTGCACGCGCAATACACAAGCGCTGCTGCTGGCCGCCAGACATGCCGAGTGCAGACTCATGGAGACGATCTTTGACTTCATCCCAGAGCGCGGCACTCTTGAGCGACGACTCGACCACATCGTCCAGCGTGCGCTTGTTGTTGACGCCCTGAAGGCGCAAGCCATAGGCCACGTTTTCATAAATGGACTTCGGGAAAGGATTCGCCTTCTGGAAGACCATGCCAACGCGACGACGCAGATTGGTGATATCGAGGCCCCGATCAAAAATGTCGTTGCCGTCGAGCAAGACTTTGCCTTCCACACGGCAGCCATCCACCAGATCATTCATCCGGTTGAACGTGCGCAGCAAAGTGGACTTGCCGCAGCCTGACGGGCCGATGAATGCCGTGGCCCGCTTGCTCGGAATCTTCATGCTGATATCAAACAGCGCCTGCTTCTCTCCGTAAAAGAGATCGAGATGGCTGGTTTCGATACACAGTTGCTCATTTTCCATATGCCGACTGCGACGCTCACGCCCCATGGCCCCTCTGGAAACAGGTCGCGCGGCGTCGGTGGCAGCGTCGGCCGACGCTGGCGGGGTTTCGTTCACGGTAGTGGTATCCATGTCGAAGCTCATGTGGTTTCTCGGATTCTGTTCAGGTTTGGCGGTGCTGTCCACGGTTGGTGGTCAGCCTTCAGTTCTCAAGTGCCTTGTACTTTTCGCGCAGTCGATTGCGCAAGGACACGGCAGTCAGGTTCAGCACAACAATCACCAGCACCAGCAGGAAGGCCGTGGCATACACCAGTGGGCGCGCTGCCTCGACATTAGGGCTCTGGAAGCCGACATCATAGATGTGGAAACCGAGATGCATGAACTTGCGCTCCAGATGCAGGAACGGGGCATTCATGTCCAACGGCAGTGTCGGTGCGAGCTTGACGACACCGACCAGCATCAAGGGCGCCACTTCACCGGCGGCACGCGCAATCGCGAGAATCACGCCGGTCATGATGGAGGGCGAGGCCATGGGCAGCACCACCCGCCACAGGGTTTCTGCCTTGGTGGCGCCAAGCGCGAGCGAGCCTTCTTTGAGTGCCCGCGGAATGCGCGCCAAGCCTTCCTCGGTCGCCACAATCACCACCGGCAGCGTGAGCAAGGCCAGTGTGATGGAGGCCCACATCAGGCCGGGCGTGCCGAATACCGGTGCGGGTGATGCTTCCGGATAAAACAGGCGATCCAGATTGCCGCCCAAGAAGTACACAAAGAAGCCCAGGCCGAATACGCCATAAACAATCGATGGCACGCCCGCCAGGTTGTTGACGGCGATGCGGACGGTTTGGGTGACGACGCCCTGTCCGGCATATTCCCGCAGATAAATGGCAGCGACCACGCCCAGCGGCGTCACCATGATGGTCATGATCAGCACCATGAGCACCGTACCGAAAATGGCGGGAAAAACGCCACCTTCCGTATTGGCTTCGCGCGGATCATCAAACAGGAAATTGCCAACATTATGGAAGTAGGTGCCGGTCTTGCCGATAACGCCCATGGCATTCGGCATGGTCACGCCGACAATCTTCATCAGCTCGAATTCGTGTTCACTTCCATCAGGCAACACAAAAACGGCACTGTCGCGCGCCATATCAGAATTCAGCTTCTGCAGGCGTTCACTGATTTTTCCGTAAGCCGCGTTTTGCGCGTTCCGCCCTTCTTCTATGCGCGCCTGATCGGCTGGTGTCAGCTGATCCTTTAGCTGAAGGCGGCGCTCTTCCAGGCGCAACTTGTCGAGGGCAAAGTTGATACGGCCAATCTCGCCCTTTTCAAGCGCACTTATCTCAGCGTGAATGGCATTGCTGCGCTCGATTCTGCTTTGCAGCTCAGCCCATGCCTTTGCAGGATCGGCGGCAACCACTTCGCCGGCTTCTTTTACATGCTTCAGTCGGCCATAAAAGTTGCCCCATTCATAACGCTCAAGCACCACGATGTCGTCGGGGTATCGAATATCTTTCAAGCCATCCGCAAACAACCAGCGGAAATCGGCACCGGTCACATCACGATTGCCCACCTTGAACAGGCGGCGGGTGACAGTTTCCTGACCGGCCGGCACATCCACGCCGGATTCGCGCATACGCTTTGCAGTATCGATACGCTCATCGACCAGCTCGCCCACCACAATGCTGCTATTGCCCTGATAGTCGGTATAGCTGGCCTGCATGACATCGGCAGGCCAGAAGTGGCCCATGCCGCGGACAGCAATCATGCCGATGACGCCAACCACCATGATGACGGCGATGGCGACGGTGCCGGCATTCAACCAAACCCAAGCATCGCCATTCTTGAAGTATTCACGTGTATTCATCATCTTTTCCTTGCAGGTGTGAGCGCACTCGCACACAGCTTTTCATTTGTGCGAATCAATTCGCACCTACAATTTTTAAAGAGAGCCGTATTTTTTGCGCAGACGGTTACGCACCACTTCTGCCGCCGTATTCAGGATGAAGGTCAGCACAAACAGCACCAGCGCCGAGAGAAACAGCACACGGAAGTGTGTCGACGCCACTTCAGCCTCACCCATTTCCACGGCAACGTTCGCTGACAGCGTGCGCATGCCTTCAAAGATATTCCACTCCATGACGGCAGTGTTGCCGGTTGCCATCAGCACAATCATGGTTTCGCCAACCGCACGGCCCATGCCGATCATCAAGGCCGAAAAAATTCCAGGTGATGCGGTTGGCAGAACCACCCGCACCAATGTCTGCCACGGCGTTGCACCCAGTGCGAGCGAGCCGTTGGTGAGATGGCGAGGCACGGCAAACAGCGCATCTTCGGCAATCGCGTAAATATTGGGAATAACGGCAAAACCCATGGCGAGGCCGACAATCAGGGCGTTGCGTTGATCGAAAGTCACGCCCATTTCATCGCGCATCCAGAGGCGGATGTCGCCACCGAAAAAGAAGAGTTCTATGGGCTGTGACAAAGCAAACGAAAGCCAGCCGGTAAAGAGAATGGGCACAATCAACAGCAGTGGGGTCCAGCCGTCCGAAAAAGCGCGCTTCTCACGCGGCAGGCGCATCCACAACATACCACTGAGCAGAATGCCCAATGGCGTCAACAACAAGAGACTGAAGATGCCGGGGAGATAGGCTTCGATGGTCGGCGCCAGCCAGAGGCCGGCCAGGAATCCGAGGATCACGGTAGGCAGCGCTTCCATCAGCTCGATGGTGGGCTTCACCTTCCGGCGCAGGCCGGGCGCCATGAAAATGGCCGTGTACATGGCCGCGCAAATGGCGATGGGCGCGCCCAGCAACATGGCATAGAACGCTGCCTTGATGGTGCCGAACGTCAGCGGCATCAACGAAAGCTTGCCCTCGAAGTCAATGTTGCCGGAAGTGGACTGCCAGTTGTAACCGGGCGCCGAATACGATTCGTACCAGACCTTGCCCCATGCCGAATGCATCGACAGATCCGGATGCTCGGTATGCAACGACACACTGGCGAGGCCTTTGTCGGCCTGCGCCACAATCATGTCCGAACGTGGTGAAATCGCGATGTCGCGAATGGCGCTGTCCGCTGCATCAACAATTCCCAGCGTGCGTTCAGAAGTGGTGTAGAAATAGCCGATGCGGCCTTTTTCATCGCCCGCTACGAAGCCTTTGCGGCGCGGCTCTGGCGTGATGGCGGTCACCGCGGCATCGCCCATGGAAAAGCCGCGAATACGCGTGAAGCTGAATTTGTCGATGGCCGATTTCGGGTCGCGCACCATGAACCACTGGCTGATATTGCCGCTCGCATCGCCCACCATCAGCGACACATTACCCAGCAGCGCGCTGACCGCTGTGATGTCTGCGTTACCCGCTCGCGTCTGCTGATACAACACGGGGCCGTCTTCGCCACGCAAGGCAAAAATGGCGACATCACTGCTGCCATGGAACACATAGCCCCAGCGACCATCCTGCCCGATCACCATGAAACGCGGAGAGGCCACACTGATCGGCAACTCGGTTTGCTGCTGACGACTCCAAGTTGCTTCAGCGTCATCACTGCTGACCGCAAACAGGCTGGAGGCGGCGGCGCCAGCGTTTTCTTTTTCATAGCGGCTGATGACGGTACGTCCAGCCGACATGCCCATGACCGTCAGACGGCGATCATCACCCCGGAGGGCAAACACACCGAGTGCCTGGCCGGCGTCATCCAGCGGTAAGGGTGTCTCGCCGTAGGGATAGGCAAGACTTGGTGTGATGTGGCGCTGATTCGCCTCATCAAGCCGGACGGCGTAATCGGGTTTGACGACCAGGAAGCGGCCATCGCTCAGACCCAGACCGATAAGGCCGCTGGTGATGGCGGCACGTGCCACACTGCTGACGGTGACACCCTCAGGCACCGGCAGGCGCGCCTCACCGAGGCTGGTGTTGTCACCCACGCGGAAATACACGATCCGGCCATCCGGGCTCACGCGCAAACCCGTCTGGTTGTATTCGTCTATGTCCACCACGCTGGATACAGCCGGTGTGGCGTGCTGCGCCACGGGCTCGATCTTTGCCGACTGGAACAGCGGCCAGACCTCATACAGCAGGTAGAAAAATATCAGTGCAATGGCGAGCAGCACGACCATGCCGCCGCTGCCAATCGCGCCATTGACGAAGCGATCCTTGATGCGGCGGCGGCGCGCAAGGCGCTCAAGCGTATTGTCGGCGGGCAACACAGTGTCGGTAGCTGGAGGCATGACAACTCTTCACTTGGCAAGTCGGATCAATGGGCAGTGGCGCCGTCCGGGTTAGGGCAGAAAACCCTGGCGACCCTGACCGGGAGGGCGTTTACAAACGCGCTCCCGGTCAGGGCCGACATCAACGTCGGCCGAGCAAAAGGGGGGCAAGCCCCCCTCTTTTTTGCTGCCATCCGTGGCAGCGCTGCAGATTACAGACCGAGCAGCTTGCGGATCTTGGCGGCTTCCGAGGCAGGCAGCGGAATATAGCCGTCTTTCTCGACCACTTCCTGACCCTGCTTCGACAGCACCAGCTTGAAGAACTCGGCTTCCAGCGGAGCCAGCGGCTTGTTCGGGTGCTTGTTCACATACACCAGCAGCGGACGCGCCAGCGGGTACTTGCCAGAGAGGGCATTCTTTTCGTTGGCGTCGTAGAACTCGCCGTCAGAACCCTTCAGCGGCACGGTGCGCACGCTGGAGGTCTTGTAGCCGAGGCCCGAATAGCCGATGCCGTTGATCGACGTGGACACCGATTGCACCACCGAGGCGGAGCCCGGCTGCTCGTTCACGTTCTTCTTGAAGTCGCCTTTGCAGAGCGCCTGCTCTTTGAAGTAACCGTAAGTACCGGACACCGAGTTGCGGCCGAAAATCTGCAGATTCTGATTGGCCAGTGCGCCTGAGGCACCCAGATCAGCCCATTTGGTCACTTCCTTTTCGTAGCCGCATTTGCGGGTAGCAGAGAAGGCCGCGTCCACCAGCGGCATGGACAGGCCCTTGATGGGATTGTCCTTGTGCACGAACACGGCCAGCGCATCGATGGCCACGGTCACGGCCGTCGGCTTGTAACCATGCTTCTTTTCAAACGCCTGGATTTCATTGTCTTTCATGGCGCGGGACATGGGGCCGAAGTTGGCCGTGCCCTGCTCCATGGCGGGGGGGGCAGTCGAAGAGCCAGCACCCTGAATCTGGATGTTGACGTTGGGATACTGCTTCTTGAAAGACTCCGCCCAGAGCGTCATCAGGTTGTTCAGCGAATCGGAACCGATGCTGGACAGGTTGCCGGACACGCCGGTCGTCTTTTCGTAGTTCGGCAGCTTGGGGTCGACTGCAGCCTGGACGGCACCGGCGACGCCGAGGCTGAGTCCGAGAGCGGCGATAAGGCCTTTGATCTTCATGACACACTCCATCGGGGGACATTGGACAACGCTGCGCATCCTAGCCTCGCTTTATGACAGATATATTTCATGGCCGGATTGATTTGTACGCTCAGCAAAAGATACCCCTCGTCACAAAAACGTCATGTTTCCTGCTTACCCTCGCCGCTGTCTGCAATTCCCTTACCCGAGACCAGTG